>QHXD01000184.1 GCA_003223895.1 Acidobacteriota bacterium | reverse complement strand
GCGTGCCCGGATCCGGCTGTGTGAACGCGGCCGGATTGAGGTAGTTCGCCAGGGTTTTTGCGCCATAAGGATCGGCGAGGATCTGATTGGCACGCTGGCCGCCATTGCCGTTCAATGCGCGATCGACGCCGGAGGTCACGGTGAGGTAGCCGCCCGACGACAGCCTGTACAATCCTGACAAACTCCAACCCGTAGCCACAGCGTGCAGCGCGCGGTTCGCAAACTGCGGAGTCCGGGCGACCGCCGTGAAGTTGAGGTTGTGCCGCCGGTCCGATGCGCAATTGCCTCGATCCAAGGACCGGTCGTTCTCGAACTGATAGGCGGTGCCGACGTTCGGCGAGGCTCCACCGGTGGCGTTGTCGCCGATGCAGTGCGACCACGTGTAATTCCCGTTGAGCGTCAGCCCCTTCGAAGTGCGCCGCTGAACGGAAACGAGAAGGCCGTGGTAGGTTGACGTGCCTCCGTCTTCAAAGGAGTCCAAGGTTCCGATGTATTGTCCATCCTGAGGACGTTCCAGCGTGAGCCTGCGGCGCTGCGGCAAGTTCGCAGTTGTAGAGCATTGGCCGCCGGAACCTGTGATGGTTGTGCCGTTGGGGAGCACGCAGCTGTTTACGCCATTAAAGAAGTAGACGCCCGGGTTGACCATTTTTGTGAGCCACAGGTGTACTCCCTGCGTTCCGATATAGCTCGCCGAAACGAGCAGGTCCGACGAAAGCTGCCTTTGCAGGCTGAGATTCCACGACTCGACATAAGTCGGCTTGATGTCGTACGGCGTGCTGATAAAGGGCCCATTCAGCACAAACGGCGCGTTGGCGTCATAGGCAATCGGATACGGATTTCCACCGGGATAACCCTGCCACGGATTGTCCAGGCCCCCCGCGGGATTGGTGATGGTGACCTGCGATCCCCACGGCGGCGCGATGGCCGTGTTGAGATGGTACTGCCCGTTCACGAAATCGTTGGCAACTCCGAAGGATGCCCGCACGGACGTGCGGCCGTTTCCGCTCACATCCCACGCGAGTCCGACGCGCGGCTGGAAAGTCAGCCAGTGCCTGTTCATTCCCGAGTGCATTGGAAAGCCGGGATCGCCCGGATAGTAGAAACCCGCCGGCGCATTCTTATATATGGACGTCCTGGTGCCCTGTTTGAATCGGTTGTAGTCGAAGTTGTAGATGAAGCCGTTGGCGAGCTGCAGCGTGAAGAATGGTTCCCAGCGAAGGCCGTAGTTCAACGTCAGGCGCGGCGTTGCCTTCCACGTGTCCTGCACGTAAGCGCCGAGGTACCACTGCCTCATGTAATAGTCATTGGGCATGGACTGGGTAAACGAGCTCACTCTCCCGGTAAGAAAGTCGGCCAGGCTCAGTCCGGAATTCGATCCGTCGAAGGTGAAGGCCGGTGCAGATCGCACATTGGCATTCTGGCTGACGTACCAGCGTGCAGCGCTCACGCCGAAAGCCAGTTGATGAGATCCCCGGACCACGCTGATATCGTCGGACGTCTGAAACGTATTCGTCCTGAAGAACGCCTTGACACATGTCCCGCATCCCAGCGAGAAACCGCTGTTCACTGTAACGATGGTGTATTTCGAAACGCCGGTATAGGCGGCGATGCCCACGTCGGAAGGAGCGAAGACCTCCGGGCTGTTGCGGTGAATGGCCGTCCGGTTCACTGCGAGACGAAATGAATTGATCGTGTTGGGATTAATCAGGTACGTATCGCCGAAGGCATAAAGCTGCCCCAGTTGATCTCTCGCGAATGCCTGCTGCGTAAGAATGTTGTTCGGGTTATACGGGTTTGGATCGAAAGAGGGAAGCAACATCAGTCTTCCGAATAGCGACTGCTTGTCGCTGAGCTGATAGTCGACTCTTCCTACAGGTGTGTGTTCGTTCGAAATGGTTCGGATGCCCCAGTTGATCTTGCCGCACGGATCGCTGACCTGTGGCAGTTTGCCGGCGATGGCGACTGCCGCTTTGCTGAACTGTGATGGATCGATTTTGTTGTTAACGAATGGAGTTCGCAGAAGGAGCTGCCCGGTCGTCCGGCATTGCGGCGAAGTAACTGTCGTAAAGTCGCCGGACAGCATTTGCGCCGTGGGAACGTAGCTGATCGTGTCGCTGGGATCCTGGCGCGTGATCGTACTTTGCAGGGCTCCGAAGAAGAACAGCTTGTTTCTCAAAATGGGTCCGCCGATCGTTCCGCCAAACTGATTGCGCTTCAACGTGTCGCGGCTGGCCGCGAAGTAATTTCGAGCATTGAATTTGTAGTTGCGCACAAACTCGAACAAACTTCCGTGAAACTCGTTCGTGCCCGACTTGGTCACCGCATTCACGGCGGCGCCCGAATGCAGGCCGTTCTGAGCGGACAGGCCGCCCGTCTCCACTTTGAACTCCTGAAGCGCGTCGGGGAAGGGAAGCGGCAGATTATTGCTGTCGTATGGATTGTTGTGCATGGCTCCGTCCAGAAGATACGACGTGCCGAACGACGGTCCGCCGGCCACAGAGATGGAAACGCCGCCACGCAGATTGCTGTAATTGGTCGACGTGCCCGTCTGGACGGCTGCGCCTGAGAGGACCACGAGTTCTACCGCGTTACGTCCGTTGAGGGGCAGGTCGAGGATTCGCTCCGTCTCGATCACGTTACCAACGCCGATGTTCCGCGTTTCCACCAAAGCAGCATTCGCTTCAACCTGGATTTGCTCGCTGACCTGGCCCACGGTCAGCACCGCGTTGATGACAGGACTGCTGTTGACCTGGAGCACGATTCCGGTTTGAACGAATGTGCGGAATCCCGGCAGCGCGACCTCGATCTTGTAGGGACCGGTCGCAAGATTCGGAAGAAAGAAGGATCCACTCTCATCGCTGACGGCCGTCCGCGCGATTCCAGTGTCGGTTTGCGTCACGGTAATGCCCGCGCCCGGCAATACGGCTCCCGATTGATCTTTCACAGTTCCGCTGATCTGAGCGGTGGACTGAGCGAAAACAAGAGCACAACCGAGAAACAACATAACGGTGATGCGTTTCATGGTTCCTCCATATTGGAACGCGGGCTAAAGCCCGCGACTACATTTGGGATCAGGTTTGTTCCTCAATGTAGTCGCGGGCTTTAGCCCGCGTTTCTTCGACCAGGATTCTCAAAACAAATACTTCAACCCGAACTGCATGACTCGTCCCGGACCGGAGCTTTGGATGCGGCCGAACTGAGGCGTGTTCAAGTTTGTTGTGGAACTTCCGTTGGGAATGAGGAAGTTCGCGTGATTGAGGATGTTGGTGCCTTCCGCACGAAATTCCAGGGTCTGCGTTTCCTTGAGTTTGAATATCCGCGACAAGCCCGCATTGATCGTCCAGCTGCCCGGACCGACGACCGTGCCTGGTCCCATGTTGCCGAAATTACCCAGCGCCGGTGTTGCGAATGCGGCGGGGCTGAGCCACAGGCAGCCGAAACCGCTGGCTTTAGTCAGGTCGTCGGTGCACTTGCTGCCGTAGGTCTGCGGGGATACCTGATCCGCATATTGCGTGAGCGCATTCTTGCCGTTCAAAGCGCGATCGGTACCGCTGACCACGGTGAACGCGCTTCCGGAAGCAACGCTGAGGATCCCGGACAACCGCCAGTTACTGGCTAAAGCGTTCAACGTGGTGTTGGAAAATTTCGGCACGGTGACGATCCCGGTCCCATTCACGATGTGGCGCGTATCCGCAACCTGGCTTGTGCAGTTACCGCGGTCGCCTTTGCGAGTCGGAGTCAGGTACACGCCATTCCCAGCTGAGCTCTGCAGGAGCGTGCCGCTGCCGATGGGAGTTCCAAGGCAGTGGGACAACGTGTAGTTGGCAGTCAGTGAGAAACCTTTGCTCAGACGTTTCTGCGTACTCAGGACCATGGCGTTGTAACTTCTGGTGCCGCCATCGTCCCAGGAGCCGATATTGGCATATTTCGGGCCCTGAACCGGATTGACCAGAGTTGTGATGCGCCGGTTGTTGGTATTGGCGGTCGTGGAACAGACAGCGTTTGGCGCGGTCGTCAATGTGTAGCCTTGAGCGAAACACTGCCCGCCGGCGTTTGCATTCCCTGGGAAATAGAGTGCCGGATTCAGTTCGCTGGAGCCGTACAGATGTACGAGCTCATTGCCGATGTAGCTTGCGCCGAAGAGCCAGTCGGCGCCGATCTGCCTTTGGATTCCAACGTTCCACTGCTGAACATAGGGGACGTGCGTGTTGTGATCAAAGGTGGTGAAGACACCGGCAGCCGGATACGCCACATTTTTGCTCAATGTGAACGGGAACGGATTGCCGCCGGGCTCGGCCCTGAATGGATCGTCGAAGCCGCCCGCCGGATTGGTCAACTGAACTTTGCCGCCCCACGGAGGACCCTGCGGCGTCGCCAGATTCAATTCGGCGGCTTCCATGTCATAAAAGATTCCGTAGCCGGCGCGAACGACCATCTTGCCGTCTTTCGTCGGATCCCAAACTAATCCCACACGAGGAGCAAGGTCTTTCCATCGTTTGTTGATGGGACTGGTTCCATTCGAACCGAACTGCGGGTCCCCGGGATAGAACACGCCGGGAGGCGCATTCACATATTGGCTTGTCTTGATTCCCTGCCTGAACGCGTCAAACTGGAAAGTGTTGGCCTGGTTGAGCCGCTCAAACTGTTGCGGGAAAAATGGCTCCCACCGCAGGCCATAGCTCAGCGTGAGATTCGGCTTTAATTTCCAACTATCCTGGCCATATACGCCGACGTAGTTATTTGTCACCCACAGCGTATAGGGAAGGCCCTGCACGTAGCTCTGCAGCCTGCCGATCATGAAATCGGAGAGGCTGTTGACCGTGAAGATGCCCCCGCTGAACGTGCTGTGGTGGCTATTCGATTGGTAGCCCATCGCGCTGACACCAAAGGACAACTGATGGTTTCCTTTGACAACACTGAGGTCGTCGGAAAGTTGACCGGTTGTCCAGGCCCAATGGAGATAACTCTGTCCTGCACCACCAAGGCTGAATCCCCCCGTAACGGCTATGGTCATGTAATCTGTGGGGTCGGCCCATATGTTCGAGCCAAGGTCTGCGGCGGAAAAGAACGATGCGGGTCTCTTAAGGTCGGTGGTTCGGTTCCACGTCGCTCGGAACGAATTGACCATCTTGGAGTTGATCAAATACGTATCCCCGAAAACCAGAGAATTGACCTTCAGGTTGGCTCCCCGTTGAGCCGTACTTAGAAGGTTGTGCGAGATGTCATACGCGGATGGCTGGTCAAAGAAAGCTCCCAGGTAACGCCCGAATATCGAATGCGTGGCGCTCAGGTTGTAATCCACCTTGCTCACGAACTGATGCTCGTTGCTTTTGTTGGGATTGCCAAACTCGACCAGGCCGCATTGATCCTGGGGCGTCGGCAGTCGTTTGCTGAGGTTGACCGCCGCCTTACTCAATTGCGAGGGATCGATTCTGTTGTTGTTGAAAGGCGCGCCCAGTGTAATTGCTCCCGTCGTCCTGCAGGCTGCCGACGAAACGACTGTAAAATCTCCGGCCAGCATTGCCGGAGTTGGAACGAACGCACGTTGTCCCACCGGGTCCTGACGCGTGATCGTGCCTTGATAGCCGCCAAAGAAGAACACCCTGTTCTGCTTGATCGGTCCGCCAAAGGTTCCTCCAAACTGATTACGCTTCAGGAAGTCTTGTTTTGCGGCGAAAAAGGAGCGGCTATTGAACTTGTAATTGCGCACAAACTCAAATAAGGCGCCGTGAAACTCGTTCGTGCCGGATTTCGTCACGGCATTGAGCGCCGCTCCGGAGTGAAAGCCGTATTGGGCCGGCAGGGAACTGGTCTCGACCTTGAACTCCTGCAAAGCGTCAGGAAAGGGTAGCGGCAAGGCCGTGTTGGACGCGACGTCGTTGTGCATTGCACCGTCCAGCGTGACGGTGTTTCCGCCATTGAGGCTTCCGGCTATTGAAAAGGTCGGAGTCCCCGGGTAGGCGGCCCGGTTTCCCGTCGTAGCTACCCCAGTCTGCATAGCAGCGCCCGACAGGGTGACCAGGTCGTATACCTGCCGGCCAACCAGCGGCAACTCCAGAATGCGGGCGTTCTCGGTCACCTGACCGATACCGGTGGACCGCGTTTCCACCATGGCGGCGTTGGCCTGGACTTCGATGGTCTCGGAAACCTGACCCACCTGCATGACGATGTTAATGCCCGGGTTGCTATTCACCTGCAGCACGATTCCGGTTTGCGCGAATGTGCGAAATCCGGGCAGAGACGCTTCGAGGCGATACGGACCAACCGGCAGGTTCGGCAGAACATACGCCCCGGTTTCATTACTTACTGTTGTTCGGGCTACGCCCGTGTCGGCTTGTGTCGCGGTGATTTCGACACCAGGTAATACGGCGCCACTTTGATCCGTGACTGTGCCGCTGATCTGGGCGGTCGAGCCCTGGCCCAGGAGCATGGCGGAACCAAGAACCAGGACCAGCAATCCGCAAAACAGTCGACTTACTTTTCGTTTCATGTGCATTCCCCCCACCAAGTTAAGTTCCTTTTGAAAATTCTGACGAGTATTGACGCCCCACCGGGGGTTGTCAAGGCGGGATAACCACAAAGACAAAAAGCGACAGAGCCCCAGGCGAGAGTGTTCCCCTCCTGGGACAGGAGGGGCCTTTGAAGGCGCGGCCGGGGTGGTCAGTTCGGCGAAACATTTCGTGTGAGCGACCACCCCGTCTGCGCCGCTTCGGAACGGGTTCTTTTTCTTGATGGCGCAGCCACCCCTCCTGCATCAGGAGGGGAACACCCTCGGTCTAATGAGACTATCCTGACGGTGAGCTTTTCTCACCATAAGGATATGAGTCAGGCTTCCCTTCCGCCGGGGTTTTGGCCGTACTGTCTGCCAGATCAATAAGAGCAGCCGCAGCGCAGAATGGAGCGTGATGTGCCTAGCGAAAGTATCGCGATTCTGATTGAGATCAAGACTTCGAGTCGGCGCGGATAGCGCCGGCAAAGTATCGGAGGTTATCCATGCGAGAGGCAACGATCAGCGCTCAGAGGGTGAAGGCAGCGACGATTGTTATTACTTTAGTGGGTGTGATCCTGTCCGCCTGGGCTCGGCTGGTACCATTTCGGCCCGATATTTCGCCAACCCTCATTGTCGGCATGCTCATGCCCCTCGGCATGGTGGCCTTATTCATGGAGCGTGCCCTCGAAGTGCTCCTGACGCCATGGCGCCGTCAGGCGGTTGACCACTACGAATGTCAGTTGAAGTCCGCACATGCTGCCGGAGCGCCCACGGAGGATCTGGCCCAAAAGCTCACTTCGCACAGGGCTGAGACACGCGAGCTCGCGTTTCTGACCGGTCTTGCGCTTGGAACAATCGTCAGCGCCGCGGGCGTCCGATCGCTACAGCCGCTCATCGACATACAGCAGTTCACAGGACTTTCATTGCTGCAGCGCAATGCTCTGACGGGAATTGATGTGGTCATGACCGCGTCACTCCTGGCTGGTGGCTCGGATGGCCTGCACAAGATGGTTTCCATCTTCACCACGTACTTCGACAGGACAAAAGAAAGGGTGAAAGAAGCGTAAAAGAACAGGAACCAGCCGCGAATTACGCGAATTAGCAAATGGGCGCATCAAGAATCCTTTGATGCGCCCATTTGCTAATTCGTGTAATTCGCGGCTGGGTCCTCCTTCTTTACCGGACTATAATCACTCCTCTAGAAACCCGGAGGAAACCACAATGAGAAGCCATGCAAAGCTTCGGCTGGTCGCGTTTCTTTTCATGCTGCAGACAGGGTCGCGTTCCTTCACCGTGGATCAGGTCCTCAGTTTTCCTTCTCCAGAGAATCTGACAGCGTCGCCTGTCGGGTCCACCATTGCCTGGACATTCAACGAGCGCGGTGTCCGCAACATTTATGTGGGCGAGGCGCCGGACTTCAAGGCACGTCGAATTACTTCATATCAGCAAGATGACGGGCAGGAATTGACGAACCTCTCCTTTTCCGGCGATGGCAAGACCGTGGTTTACGTCCGCGGCGGCGACCACGGCTCGAATCGTGGAGCGGAGCCGCCAAATCCTTCGGGAAGTCCGATTCAGCCGAGGATCCAGGTGTGGTCCGTGGCCGTGTCCGGCGGACCGCCCAAACTCGTCGGCGAGGGCGATGACCCTGCCATTGCGCCGGACAGTGAGCGCGTCGCGTTGGTAAGAGACCGCCGGATCTGGATAGCGCCAATCGACGGATCGAAACCGGCACAGGGCGCCTTCTATGCGCGCGGCGCGAGCGGGTCACCCGAGTGGTCACCCGATGGGCGCACCCTCGCGTTCGTATCCAACCGCGGCGATCACAGCTTCATCGGGTTGTTCACACCGGATCAGCCGATTCGATTCATCGCCGCATCGACCTCCCGCGATTCTTCGCCGGCCTGGTCGCCGGACGGACGCAAGATCGCATTCCTGCGACAGCCCGGCACCGGAGGCACGCCGCGATCGCCAATAACCCGGCCCGAGCCGTTGCCCTGGACGATCCAGGTAGCCGATGTGCAATCGATGGCAATCACTACCGCCGTCACGAGCGGCAAGGCGCCAGTCGATCCGATTCTCCAGAACCCGGGAAGCATCAACTTTCACTGGGCCGCCGACGATCACCTTGTGTTCATGTTGTATCGGGATGGCTTTCCGCACTTGTATTCGATCCAGCATCCAGGATCGGGCGGCCAGCCGATGTTGCTGACACCCGGTTCATTCATGGTGGAACAGATGACGCTGACACCGGATCGCCGCTTCGCAATCTACAATGCGAACACAGGTTCCGATCGCAGCGACCTCGCCCGCCGCCATCTCTACAAGGTTCCTGTGAACGCTGCGACTCCGACGCCGCTGACGAGCGGAACCGGTATCGAATGGAGCCCGGTCGTTACGGCCGATGGTCAGACGGTCGCGTTCCTGTCAACCGATGCCCAGAAGCCGCCAACACCGGCGGTAGTTGCGTTATCCGGCGGAACGCCGCGCCCGATCGGTGTAGATCGGCTGCCGTCCGATTTTCCAACCGCCCAACTCGTCATACCGGAACAGGTTTCCTTCCGCGCCAGCGATGGTGTCGAGGCGCACGGGCAATTGTTCAAGCCCGCTGGTGGAGCCGCCAGGAAACCGGCTGTAGTTTACGTTCACGGTGGCGGCCCCCGGCAGATGCTGCTCGGCTGGCATTATCGCTGGGAGTACGCAAACGATTACGGAGCGAACCAATACCTGGCGAGTCGCGGCTTCATCGTTCTTTCGGTGGATTACCGGCTCAGCGTCGGGTATGGCCAGGCGTTTCAGTTTGCGGACAACACGGGCGCGCGCGGCGCTTCAGAGTACCGGGACATCCTCGCCGCAGGACGTTATCTGCAGGCACGAACGGATGTGGATCCCAATCGGATCGGTATCTGGGGCGCGTCCCTCGGCGGTTACCTCACGGCACTCGCGCTCGGCCGCAATTCCGACGTGTTCGCCGCCGGCGTCGACCTCCACGGAGTACATGACAGGCTGCCTGCAGTCAATCCGGCGTTGATGGCACACGCAATCGTCGGCGATGGCATCACCGAAGCGGATTTGAGACAGGCGTTAAAGGTCGAGTTCGAATCATCGCCGATTGCCGCGGTGTCCACCTGGAAGTCGCCGGTCTTGTTGATTCACGGCGACGACGATCGAACCGTCGAGTTTCATCAAACTGTGGATCTTCGAAGGCGGCTGGAAGAGAAGGGAGTCAAAGTCGAGGAACTCGTCCTGCCCGACGACGTCCACGATTCGCTGCTGTGGCGGAATTGGAAGTCGTCCATCACAGCCATGGCGAGGTTTTTCGAGCAGGAACTGCAGTCGAAGAAGAATTGAGAAACACAAAAAAGAATTAGCCGCGAATTACGCCGATTACGCGAATGGGGCGCATCAAGAATTGTTTTTTGCGCCCCATTCGCGTAATCGGCGTAATTCGCGGCTAATTCTTTTTTGTGTTTCTCAATTCTTCTCATGCCAGCAACTCCAGCAACGCCGACGACACCGCTTCCGGCTTTTCGCGCGGCATGAAGTGTCCCACACCCGGAACCACACGCCGAGCCACCAGCGAAGCGAACGCGGCCCGCTCGGCCGGTGGTGATTCGACCGGCGGACGGGCGATCCCATCATCCGCTCCATAAAGCGTAATCGACGGAGCCTGAATCTTCGGCCGCCCGGCAAGCTTTTCCTCCATCACTTTGAAGCGTGGTTCGCCGGGCGCATTCCCGATCCGATGGCGATACGAGTGAATCACCACATCGACAAAATCGGGATTGTCGAACGACGCGGCGGTACGGTTGTACGTTTCCTCGCTGAAGTGCCAGCTCGGTGACCACGTCTGCCACAGGTACCGGCAGAGCGCCCGGCGATTCATCTGCAGTCCGGCTCGCCCGCGTTCTGTATTGAAATACCACTGATACCATGCCCGGTGTTCCGCTTCGGGCGGGCCCGGCTGCGATGGAGCAATGGTGTTCTGAATGGTATAGCCGCCGATGAGGACCGCGGCGCGCACACGGTCCGGGTGGAGTGCCGCAGCAATAGCTGCTGCTCGTCCGCCCCAGTCGAAGCCGGCTACAGCAAACCGCGGAAGGCGAAGCGCATCGGCGAAGTCGACAACATCCTGGCCGATCGCCGCCTGCTCCGCCATTCGAGGCGCGGACGCATCCCGAAAACGCGTGGGACCGTAGCCGCGCAGGTATGGCACGAGCACTCGATGTCCGGCCTTGACCAGCGGAGGCGCAACCCCGTCAAAGGCGCGAGCGTCGTCCGGGAATCCATGCAGCAGGATGATGGGAAAACCCTGAGCGCTGCCGCTCTCTTCGTATGCGATCGTGAGTGCCGGCGTTTGAACCGACTTTGCGGACGGGCCTGCACCGGCTTGGGCCAGCGTCTCTCCCGCTCCAGCGATGGCCAGGCCTGCCGCCTTAAGGAATGCTCTTCGATTGTGCATCATTGAGTCCTCGCGCCTCATTCATATCTCAGCGCGACCAGCGGGTCAATCCTGGTGCGCGTCGAGCCGGTATTCGTGCGTCAGGCATCATGGGTGTCTATTGTACACAGCGGGCCACAGCCAAGTTGGTGCGCAGCGGCCTCCGATGAAGTGAAGTGTCCATCGTTGAGGGGTCTGAGGTGAACCGTTGGAAGGTGCGCGGCTCATAGATCAGGGTGTGAGGTCAATCGTTGAAGGGTATGGGGTGCATCGATCAAGGTCTGAGGTTAGATCGTTGAAGGGTGCGCGGTTCAACGATCATGGTCTGAGCTGAACGGTTGAAGGGTGCGATGTTCAACCACGAAGCCCGGGTTGGACTTCGTGGTTGATTGCACGCCACAGTTACGAGTGCGGCGCGGGTGAAGCTGCGGGTGGAGCGGCGGGTGGAGCGGGTGGAGCAGTCGAGGTGGAACCTGATGAGGTGCCCCGGGATTTCCGCGTGAAACGCTGGCCGAGTTCGCCAGCCGCGGTCTCCAGAGTGGCACGGCCGAAGCTGCTTTTGGCGCAGGCATAGACGGTGCGTGCGTCGGTATACGCGTCGTTGCCCAGCCGTATCGTCGTGTCCTCTATCTGCTTCTGCAGTTGATTGATTGCCAGTTGGATCGTTGACAGGTCGTTGTACA
>QHXD01000183.1:5769-16661 GCA_003223895.1 Acidobacteriota bacterium | reverse complement strand
TCTGCTGGTAGTATTGGGGCTCGGCGTCAATGAGCTTGTATATCCTTTCGGCGAGCTCGTCGACTGTCTTTTCGTCGTTGCGATGCTCCTCGGACGCCTTGTCTGCCTTCCCGTTCACGTAGTCTTCAATCTTTGCGTGATCGGCGTAAGCGTAAGAAATACGTTCGTAGCGCTCATGCGGCACGCCTTCGGATATCGTGGCGTCGATGCCCACCTTGGCGCCCGTCGGCACCATGCCCGGAGGTGTCACGGGCAGGCTGGGGTCCAGCGGTTTCGCTCGCGCGCCCGGCACAATGATGATGTCCTTATCGCCCTGCACGCGTGTTGCGATCGCCCATTCGACTTCGGTGGGGTCGAAGACGTCGATGTCATCATCCACGATCACGACGTGCTTCAGATCCATCGCCGTCAGAGCCGCGAGCAGCGCATTTTTTCCTTCGCCCGCCTGCTTTTTGATCGAGATGATGGCATGCCAGAAACCGCAGCCGCCCAGTGTAACGTTGATGTCTTTCACCTGAACTCCGGCGTTTTTCAACGCGCGCCGTATGACGGCGTAGCGCGTGGGCGCGGCGAGCCACGTGTTCTCCCACGGCATGTGAAGCGCGTAGTAGATAGCGTCCCTGCGCATGGTAACGGCCTTCACCTTGACCAGCGGGTTCCAGTGCAGCCCGCCCATGAGCCGCGTGAATTCGCCGAAGCGGCCCTCGGGGTGGGTCCAGCCTGTGGGCAGGATCTCGGCCTCCAGCACAATCTCGGCATCGGCGATCGCCGGCATCTCGATGGTCTCGCACATCGCAAGCTCAACGGCGGCGCCGCGAATGCCCCCGGCGATCGCAATTTCGTCCACTCCGAGTGGCGCCCGGAAACCGGATCCCATCACCTCGAACGGGTGCGTACCGATAGAGATCGAGATTGGACAGGGCCGGCCGGCCTCGTAGGCCCGCTGCGCGAACAGCCGCATGTTATTGGGCGTCACGATATCGATCCCGGTCAGGTTCTTCTCCTTGACCATGAAGCGGTACACGCCGGAGTTGATTCCAAATTCCGGGTCTTTTGCGATCACCACTCCGGCGGTGATCATGGGGCCGCCGTCGTAGATTGAAGACATAGGGATGGGAAGCTTGTAGAGATCGACATTGTCGCCAATTTCGACGACTTCCTTGTTGCGCGCCGTCTTTACGTACCTCGGCGCGATGGGATGATCGATGCCGTGCTGCAGCCTGTACTCGATCTCGGTGTAGGTTTCGCAGCCCATGGACATGGTTGCCCGGCGGCGCGAGCGGACGATGCCGGAGACCACCGGGATTTCGTAACCGATCACATTGTGGAACAGGAGCGCAGTCTGTGCCTGGTCCACGAGTGTCGCGATGTGGCGGATGTCCACCGGTTGCCTGATGTCAGTCAGTTCCTTTTCGCGGCTCAACCGGTCGAGGAACTCGCGGAAGTTTTCATTGGAGTGCTGTTGCGTGTTCATGTCATTCACCTGCGCGCCGCGTCTATTTGGGTGCAGCCGTGAAGTAAGTCCCGCGGCCGCTCGCGATCAGCGCACCTTCCTGGTCGTAAACGTGGGCTTCGGCCGTGGAGAACTGACTGCCCATGCGCACCACGCGCCCTTTGGCGGTAAGGTCTCCAGGCATCGCAACCTTGTGATAGTCCACGCGGATGTCTATCGTGGGGACCGGGCGACCGAGCCTGGCAGCGATCGCATAATCTGCGGCCACGTCCACTATCGCAGCAAGAATGCCGCCATGCGTGTATCGGCGCTCCGGGTTCACCACCCATTCGTCGCGCCAGGCAGCCTTTATCTCGACGCCATCTTCGCCTGTTTTCAGCACAGTGAAGTTGAGCCACTTGTTGAACGGTCCGGCTGAAATGAGCTGCTGCAGTTTTTCAATGTCTACGGTTTCTTTGCTCACGCGATTGCTCCGTTGGGATGTAGTCGCGGGCTTTAGCCCGCGTTCGGCGAAATTAAAGCAAACGCGGGCTAAAGCCCGCGACTACATTAAAGACGATGACCGCCCCAAGTCATGTTAAACCAAAGTTCCATTCGCGACCCATGCCCGTATACGCTCCCTGTCGATTTTGTTGGTGCCCGCGAGTGGCAGCTGTTGGAGAAAGAAAACGCGGCGCGGGTGCTGGTAGGCTGGTCCATTGGCGAGCGCAAACTGCTTGAGATCGTTTTCGGTGGCGCTCGCGCCCGGGCGCAGCACGACGAAGGCGTACGGCACCTGGCCCTTTATCCCGTGGCCAAAGGGCATTACCAGGGCCTGGTACACTGCGGGATGGCGTTGGATCAGCGTCTCGACCGCCAGCGGGAAAATGTTCTCGCCGCCGCACACGAACATGTCGTCGGTGCGGCCGACGAAGTAATAGAAACCTTCTTTGTCGCGGCGGCACACATCGCCGGTGTAGTACCAGCCGTCACGCACGCGCTCGGCAGTTTCCCTGGACAGGTTATGATACCCGAGCATGATGCCGGGGTTCTTCAACACGAGTTCGCCTTCGTCCGCATGGGAACCGCCCACGAGTTTCGCCTCGGTGCCGGAATAGGGAACGCCTATTGAACCCTGCGGACGCGGTTTTCCCTCGGGATGCGGCCCCAGCGGCACGGGCCCGCCCTCGGTGACTCCGTAGACGACGAGCGGTTCGGCGTTCGGAAAGTATGCTTTGATTTCCTCGAGCAGCTGCGGCGAGGACGCTGCCGAGCCCATCATGACTGTGCGCACGGACGAAGTGTCCACTTTCGTCAGCAGATCCTTGCGAGCAAGCACCATCGCGATCATCGTCGGCACACCCGAGACCACCGTGCACTGGTGACGCCCGATCGCTTCGATATAACGCTCGACGGAGAACTGCCGCAAGAGCCGCAATGTCGCTCCGGCTGTGAGTCCTTGCTTGATCGCGTTAAGAGCATTCTTGTGGTAAAGCGGCGCAGCGACGAGGATCACATCGCGGTCCGTGGTGCCGCGTGTGTGCGCCAGAATGCGGCGGCTCCAATTTTGTCCGTAATGCGTCAGCAACACACCTTTGGGCAGACCCGTCGAGCCCGAGGTGTAGGGCTGGATGGCCACGGAATCCGGGGCGGGCTCGAAGGCCTGGAACGGACCAAAATCCAGAAAGCCCTCGAAACCGTCCGCACCTCGGCCGAAGAAGACAACATCGATGGCGGCAGGAACAAGGTGTTTCAATTCAGGCTCGGCGAAGACAAGGCCTATCGCAGCATCGGCGAGGATGTAGGAAACAGTATCGGCGGTAAGCTTGATATTGATCGGAACCGGGACGACACCCGCGCGCATGGCCCCAAATAGCGCGACTACAAACTGCAGATGATTGGGCGAGAGGATACCGACGCGATCACCGGGCTTGAGTCCCGCTCGAACAAGGCCGCGGGCGTATGCGTTGCACGCCGCGTCCAGGTCGCGGAAGCTNNNATTCTGTCGGATTCCGCGTGCTCGGCGAACACCAGGCCAAGATTGCCGGGATAGCCGCGCGGTTCTGGATAAGGAATGGTCATTCGCTCGCGGATTCCCCTCCTTGAAAAGGCTGTGCTGTCCAGGTTAGCGATACTCCCCTCCTTGGTTAAGGAGGGGTGGCCGCGCCATTAATAAAATGCTCCCGTTCCTTTAAGGCGCGGACGGGGTGGTTGGTTCAACGTCGCGAAGCCACCGAATAGATATTCGCGAAGCGCACCGATTCCATAAGGTGCGCTTCGCGGAAATCTATTCGGTGGCTTCGCGACATTCGAACCACCCCGTCTGCGCCTTAAAGGAACGGAGGCATTGTTTTGATGGCGCAGACACCCCTCCTTACCAAGGAGGGGAATTTATTGAAACGACACCTCCCAAGACCCTGCGGGGCTACACCACACCTATCCCCTACTACGGCGTGACGACGACCTTTCCGAAGACTTCGCGGTTCTCGATCATGCGCAGACCGTCAATCGCCCGGTCGAGCGGGAGCGTGCTATCGATGACGGGCTTCATTTTGCCCTGCTGGATAAAATCCATCAGCGCCTGGAGATTGTCGTCGTAGAAGCTGTTCGAACCGATGATCTGTATTTCAAAGCTCCAGATGTAGCGCAGGTCTTCCTTCGGATCGTAGCCGGCGGTTGCGCCGCACACCAGGATCTTGCCGCCGCGCTTCACGCACCGGAGCGAGGGCTGCCAGGTATCTCCACCGGTGAAATTGATGACGGCATCCACACCACCCTCGTGGCTGCGGCGCTGCGGCTTGCCGTACTTCTCCACGATCCATTTCGAGAAATCGGTTTCCTTATAGTTGATCACCTCATTGGCGCCAAGCTCCTTGAGCCGCCTGATCTTGTCGGCGCTCGAAGCCGCGGCGATGACTTCCGCGCCGAGCATCCTGGCAAGGATCACGCAACCGGTTCCGACGCCCCCGCTCGCACCGAGCACGAGCACTTTGTCGCCGGCTTTGACCGTCTTGTGCGTGACCAGCATGCGATGCGCCGTACCGTAGGCCACCGGCAGTGAGGCCGCCTGCTCGTAAGTCACTCCGTCCGGCATCCGGATCAACTGGTGTTGCGCGACCAGGCATTTCTCCGCGAGCCCGCCGTGCATCATCTCGCCCATCAGGCCCCGCTGCCGGTTGAGCGGATTGACCAGCACCCGATCCCCGGGCTTCCAGCCATCGACGCCGGACCCGGCCTCGAGAATCTCGCCGGCCATATCCAGGCCGATGATGACGGGGAGCGGCACCTTGATGCCGGGCATGCCGCGAACCGTCATTACGTCGTGGTAATTAAAGGAGGTTGCCTTCACACGGATCACGACATGGCCGTCCGTCACCACCGGATCGGGAAAGTCCGTGACGTACTTGAGTTGATCGAGCCCGCCGTGGTGCTGCAGCACGACCGCTTTCATTTTCGCGGACCTGCTGAAGAGATCGGCGGCATCTCCGGGATGGCTGCACCATCATGTCGCGGTTCCGAGGCGCCGAAATGGACGCCGGTGGGGCTGCTCATCACAGCCTGCCCCCAGCCGAAGGTCCCGCTTCTGGGAGGCACAATAGTGAGTTCATGGCCGAGAGTGCTCAGCTCCCTGCAGACATCTTCGGGAACGAGGGATTCGATATTCACGTCACATCCGTCGAAGGTGGCTTTGGTGAAGCGTCCGGCTTCCAGAGCTTCCTGTATGTTGAAGTCGAAGTCTGCGATGTTGGCGACGAACTGAGCGTGTGCCTGAGGCTGGTTGAACCCTCCCATGATCCCAAAGCCGATGCGCACTCCATCCTTTTCCATGAACCCAGGAATGATCGTGTGCAATGGCCGCTTGCGCGGCTCGAGCATGTTGGGATGATTCTCTTCGAGTGTGAAGAGCGCGCCGCGGTTCTGCAACATGAATCCGGTTCCGGGCGGTACCAAACCTGAACCGAAACCCTGATAGTTGCTTTGAATCAGCGAAGCGATATTGCCATCTTTGTCGATAGCACTGAGATAGATCGTGTCGTTACCTTCGGCATTTGTGAATCCGTCAAGGCGCGATGGCTGAACGGAGCGCGCGGCCTTCTTCATATCGATAAGCTTAGCGCGGTCGGATCCAAGCCGTTTCGACAGGAGGCTCTCGACGGGAATGTCTGAAAACCGGGGATCGCCGACATACCGGATGAGATCTGCGAAAGCAAGTTTCTTGGCTTCGATCATCACGTGCAGCGCCTGGGCGCTGTGAAAGCCCCACTCGCCGAGGGGATACTGCTCCATGATGTTCAGCATTAGAAGCGCGGCGATTCCGATGCCGTTTGGAGGCAATTCGTTCACTGTCCAGTCCCGATAGGTGGTGCTGATCGGAGTCACCCACTCGGGCTCGAACTCCGCGAGGTCATCTGCGGTGAATGTACCGCCGTATTCCCGGGAGATCTGAAGAATGGCATCGGCGATCGGACCTTTGTAAAAGGCGTCTTTGCCATGGTCGGCGATCAGGCGCAGTGAGTTCGCCAGATCGGGGTTATGGAACACCTCGCCCGGCGCGGGCGAATGGCCGTCAATCAGAAAGGTCTTTCCGGCATTCGGATACTGAGTGAACAGCTCCACAGCGTTGGACCAGGTTCTGGTAATCACCTCGCTGACTGGAAATCCGTTGTCCGCGTAAAAAATCGCGGGAGCGAGAAGCTCCGAAAAGGTCTTCGTTCCGAATCGGCGTCGCAGGGCGTCCCAACCGGCGACAACACCCGGCACGGTCACGCTGTAAATGCCGCGTTGCGGCATCGTCACGTGGTCTTTCGATCTCAGGTATCGCGCGCTCAAGCCGGTGGGCGCATAGCCGCTGGAGTTCAGGCCGTACATCTTGCCTGTGCCGGCCTCGTAATAGACGACGAACAGGTCGCCGCCAATGCCGTTGCCGGTAGGTTCCATCAGGCCGATGGTGGCATTGGCCGAAATTGCGGCATCCACTACATTTCCACCGCGCTCGAGTTGCAAAGTGCCGGCGCGAGCCGCCAGCGGCTGGCTTGCGGCGACAATCCCGTACTTCGTCGCCACTACTGAGCGGCCGGTGGTCGGCCGACGCTGCGATCGCGAGTTTTGTGAAATCTGGCTCAATGTCGCTGATCTTATATAAAAACAAATCGGAGTGTGAATGAATTACAGGTCGGCCCGCATTCGGCTTTTACTGTAGCGGCGCTCTATGAGCGCCGGTTTTTTCCTGGAATCAACGAAATACCGGCGGTCATAGACCGCCGCTACAGTAGACGGTATTATCAGAAATTCAGACGAGTATTGATCACGAAGCTTCGCTCGCCGGTCGCGGTCGTGATGCGCCCGAAGTCGTTGCCATCGATGTTCGCAGCGGGAACGGCGAAATTCGGACGGTTCAGCACATTCACTGCATCAAGACGAAGTTCAAATTCCTTGGTTTCCGAAATCTTCACTCGCTTGATCAGGTTGGTGTCGAACCCGATGTTCCACGGCCCTTCGAGCCATTTCAAGCTCATGTTGCCGATCTGTCCCGGCCCGGGATTTACAAGGAGTAGATTACCCTGAGCATCTGCTATTGCCTTGTTGCTGAATGTACCTTGTAGCCCGTTCGATGTCGTCACAACGGCTCTGGCCGGATCCGGGATCTGCTGGATGTCGGGGAAGAACGTTACGCCATTCGATACTTTCGTGACCTGTCCCATACTCTTCGGAAAATTTCCAACAATGTTCGGAGTGGTGGCATTTAAGGCCGCGGAAGTGGCTGGAGTAATGGTGGCGACCGAAGCCGTAACGTTGAAGGGCTGCCCCGAAGTCAGGTTGAAGATGCCGCCAAGCTGCCAGCGTTCGACCAGACGCGCGATCCACCCCGGAGCATTGCCGAGCAGCGGCCGGCCGGGTCCGAAAGGCAGTTCGAACGTTCCATTGCTGATGAGCGCGTGCGTGCGGTGGAACCCGAGCACAGCCTTGTTCAATCGCTGATTGTTGGGATCGCGGTAGTCCACGGCGAGGTCACCATCGTTCTCACCCAAAGCACGGCTCCACGTGTACGATGACGAATTCGTGAATCCATTGGACAACCGCTTCGTCACCTGGATCTGCAGCGAATGATACGTCGAGCTTGCCGGATTCGAATGCAGCGTCGCGTTCTGGAACTGAGGATTGAGCACGAAGAAATTCTCCGGGAACAATCCGCTGTTTCTGACGAAACCGCCGCCCTTCCCCGTCACACTCGTGCTCCGGTTCAGAGTGTCCGCGAGCTGCCCGACACTGCCGTTGGCAATGAACGCCCGCGTGGTTGCAAACGTGCGCAATGCTACGGATCCCGTTAGAGTGGTGCCGTTGACCACGCCCGCACCGGGAATATTCAGTCCCCTGAGCATGTCATCGAACAACCGCGCGTCACCGCCGGCTCGGGTGATATTGAATGCCTGGAGGAAATTGTTTTTGAAAATCTCCGTTGTGTCGAGCTGAATTCCGCCATATAGCCTGGTGCCCTTCGTACCGACATAAGCCACGTCGAGGGTTAAATTCGAAGCGAGCTGCCGCTGAATTCCGAAGTTGAAGCTTTGAATGTAAGGGTTCGGACGATTTGTGGCGTACATCTGAATGGTCTCGGCCCTTGAACCATCCAGTGGACTCGGTTGGAGCGGCGGGATTTTCGGTATGGGTATCGTGAAGTTCGCCAGTGACATATAAGGACCCTGAGTGTAAATGAGCCCGCGTGCGCCGGAGCCCCCGAACGTTCCCGGCTGGGAACCCGCGATCGGAGCAAAATTCGTGGATACTCCCTTGAGCGCGTTAGTCACATAGCTCCAGCCATATCCGGCGCGAATCACCGTCTTGTCCTTTCCAAACCAGGGAAGCGACCAGCTCAAGCCAAAAGAAGGAGCAATATTTTTCCAGTTATCGTTCCACAGAGTTATGTCGGGATTCGGCGAGTTTTTGCCGACGAACTGAACCGTGGTGATCGCGCCGCAGGAAATTCCGCACAAGCCTTTTTCAGCGCCTACGGGTTGGCCCGCGAGGCCTTTGGTGTCGTAAGGCACGCCGTACCAGTCGTAATGGATGCCTAAATTCAGCGTCAGAGACGGGCGGACTTTCCAGGTGTCCTTGAAAAACCCGTTGAACTCGTTTGCGTGAACGTCGCGGTACTTGAGTTTGACTCCGTCGGCATAGCCCTGGAATATCGGATTCTTCGAGTCGCGGATGTCGAAGCCCTGCATGATCTGTCCAACCGAGCCGGAGAGGTCCGTCAGCAGGTTTCGCGCTACCGTCTGGTTGTTACCGCTCAAACCGGGAATGGCGACGTTGTCGATATTCGCTACGGCCACTCCGCCGGCGCCCAATTCCACTCGTGGTGTGAACCACGTGTCGTTCCATGAACGTGAGCTGCCGTAACGCAATTCACCACCCGCTTTGAATGAGTGTTTGCCTCGATTCCAGCTTAGTGTGTCGCCGTAACTGGTCAGGGGACTGGTTGTGCTGCGGGTTGCGCCATCGAAATTCGTAGTCCCGCTCAGGAAATTTTCGGGGAAGAGTGTTGTCCATACGACGTATGGTTCCCCATTACGGGTTGGAAGCAAAGAGAACGCCTCCTTTCCCTTCGGTGTGAGGTCGGCTGTATCGTCGTCCCCCTTCCTTCCCAGGTGAACCGGCGACCAGCTATAGTACGCGGACAATTTGTAACCCACCCTCAGTTCGTTGACGAGACTCGACGACAGTGTCGACACCAGGGAAACCGTGAATAGCCTCGGTTTCCGGGAGTTGGCGCCGTTGTAACCATTCGGCCATTGCATGATGCCCGCCTGCGTGGTCATTCCGGAGCCGCGCTCCCAGGTGTACACGACGCTTAGCTTGTGGTTGGCGTTGAAATTGTGATCGATTCGCGTGTTGAACTGATCGCGATTCGTCTCGAATGTCTGTCCCGTGGAGCTATCGACACCGCTCGTGCGGCGGATGAAACGGATGCCGGCGGTATTCAGACCGTCGATCGTCAGAGCTGGAGTGAGCGCGCTGCTTGCCGCCCCCGTGTAGTCGTTCGGCAGCGGCATTCTCGCGAGGTAAAGGTTTTGCATAATACCGGTCGGATCGAATCCAGGCCGCAGAGTATCGCGGACTGTGCCGTCGGGCTTGCTGAATACGCTGAACGACTGCAGATCACCCGTCGCGCCGGCCGGTCGTACGGGATTCCCGTTTCGATCCACGGTCGGGTTGTTGGCAGTCGCGTTCTGATTGTCCACTCCCGGGAAAAACCGGAAAATCCCCTGCCGCGCCAGAGGAGTCAGCACCGGCCCAACGAAAGTTTGCTTAAGGACATTGCGCTGTTCATCGACGAGGACGAAGAAGAACGTTTTGTTTTTGATTATCGGTCCTCCGAGACGCCCTCCAAACTGATTCCGATTCTTATAGTCTCTCGTCAGGCCGTTAAAGTTGTTGAACCAGTTGGCGGCATCAAAGGCGGAGTTGTGGTTGGCCCAAAAGGCGCTGCCGCGAATCTGGTTGGTTCCAGAGCGAGTCACCATCTGGACCTGTCCGGTGCCGCGTCCGGCTTCGGCATCGACAGTGGATGTGATGACTCGAACCTCGTCGACCAGGTCGGGGCTGACGTATGTGTTCGAGAATACGCCGAAATCATATCGGCCATCAGACACGACGAAGCCGTCGCGCGTCGTGTTAACCGCGCTCAGCCGCGAGCCCGCAAAGAAGCCCTCCGAAACTCCACTGGTGGGGCCGGCACCAGCTGTCGTCAGCACCAAATCCAAAACGTTCCGCGCCGAGAGCGGCACCGACGCCGATGTCGTCGCGATGAGCGTGTCCGCCGAGGCCGTTACCTCTACCGCTGTCGCAACCGAAATGACTTGCAACGTGAAGTTCAGGCGCACTTGCTGCGATACCCCGAGTTGGACGCCGTTGTACGTTTGCGTCTGGAAACCGGGCAATTCGGCGCTTAGCGTGTACGCTCCCGTTTGCAGGCTTGCAAACTGATACGCGCCGGCTTCGTTGCTGAACACCATCGTGACAATTCCGGTAGCAGTGTTGGTCGCCTTAATCGTCACGCCGGGGATTAAAGCCCCAGTAGCGTCGGAAACGGTTCCGCCGACGGTGGCGTTACTTGTTTGACCGAACACATAACTCGATAGGAGCAGCAATAGCACTGCCGCGAGAAACGAAGCTCTCATGGATTACCCCCAGCACAGCAAATGTTGAATCGAGAAAGTGAGCGGATGTTACCTTCGGGTGTAGATCGTGTAAAGAAGAATGACCAGGGAACGGAAGGAGAGGCTCAGGAGGCTCGGAATGAGGCGCCGGTTTTCAATGCCCGCGCAGTAAGCGGAGTTCCCGGGATGCTTTTTCAACGGCGCGCTCGGCATCTTTCATTGCCTTCGCCGCCTCTTCTGCCTCGGCTTCCACGCTGCGTGCGCTCCGGCGCGTTTCTTCCGACGCGGCGCTTGCCTTCTCC
>QHXD01000183.1:543-5537 GCA_003223895.1 Acidobacteriota bacterium | reverse complement strand
CGAGCGACTCGAAACCCGGAGGGTCCAGGTCGGCGGTCAGATGCCCGGGAGATGGACTATCGGGAAGCGAGGCATAGGCGGACATCGCCTCGAGCGTGGTCGCAATGCGGCGCGTCACGTCCGGGGTCGGGTTGTGACCTGAATCGCGCAGCAATGCAGCCGCCAGATGTAAAAGGTCCGAGAGCGCCCCGCGTCTCGCTTCGAGCGGTCCGCGTACGTCCGAGACCTTTCCGGCGAGCTGCGATGCCTGGGCCTGGCGCAAGCTCTGACCGGTCTCGATCAACCGGTCGAATGCCTTGCGGTGCTTCCAGTAGAGCTGGTTCACTGCCCACGCCGAGACCGAGGGCTTGCCCAGCGCCTTCACGCGCTCCGCCTCGTCTCCGCGCCCGCCCTGCTTCAGCCGCGCGGCCAGTGCGTTGCGCGCGCCGGTGAACGCTGTCAACGGGACCGCGAACAATGCATCAATATCATCCCCGAGCGTGCTCTTCGCCATCGCCCTAGTCTGTCACATCTCCACCGGCCTTTCTTGACCGCCCGGAAATCCAGTGCTACAAACTTGCGACCTGTTCCAAATAATTCGGAATTTTACAGTAAAGCAAAAGCAGAATCTGACAGTAGGATATGAGCGGAGGGCGCACATGAAAGGGAAGGTGTTGGCGTTGTTACTTATAGGTTGTGGCTTGCTCCTGGCCGAACTGCCGGCGCTGGCGCATCACGCCTTTGCGGCGGTTTTCGATTTCAAAAAACCAGTCAAGCTAACGGGTACCGTTACAAAGATCGAGTGGCAGAATCCGCACACCTGGTTTTACATAGACGTCAAGGATGAAGACGGCAATGTAGCGAACTGGGGTATGGAAATGGGGAGTCCGAATCTGCTCATCAGGGCCGGCTGGAACAGAAACTCCCTGAAAATTGGTGACGTCGTCAGCGTTGAAGGGTTTCGCGCCAAGGATGGGAGCTACAACGGCAATGCCCAGGTGGTCATCCTGACAAATACTGGTCAGAGGTTGTTTGCAGGCTCGAGCGCAGGCCCGCCCACGCGCTAAAAACCCGCAGAACTCAGGTTTGCATTGTTCCGGAGGCTTGCTATGGGTCATCCGCACACCGAAGCTCTCCACCTGACCTAACGATTCCGCCGCCGCGATGCGCGGCCACCTCGAAATAGAAGTGACAATTGACGATCCCAAGGCATACAACAAGCCGATTACGTATCCGTGTTAGTTGCTCATGCTCCGCAGATGGACTCACGATTTCCAGTTCCCCACGGTCATAGGTGAAACGAGGCACGCTGCGTTGGCGGTGGGCAATAAGCAAGCTCTCGTAGATGTCCCAACTGATGTGATGCAGAACGACTCTCTGTTCCGGAGAATGTGGCGTCGTGGTCATAGTTCCAATTCTGCTTCATACCCGCGACTGAAGCAAACGCGATGCTCTCTGCACGTCGTTTGCCCCAACTGTAGCGGCGGTCATAGACCAGACCTGTCCAAATTAACAGGTCACCAGTGACGGAAAGCCTCGTCGTCATTGGCGGGCCACCTGTTGGAATTTTCGAGGCCTCTCCAGCGGACACGTAGCCGGGGGCTTTATGCCCGCGTTCAAACACAATTAAAGAATTCTTCTGGCGGTATTTGAACGCGGGCATAAAGCCCACGGCTACGTGCATTCGAAAAGATTTCGGCTAATTTGGACAGTTCTGGTCATAGACCGCCGCTACAGTTAAGCCAAGCCACGGTTTGTCCGGCTAGTCGGCGATTTCGCGATCGGATTTGGCTTTACTATGTATGGCCATGTCCAGTCTCGAGCGTTTGCGCGCACTTGCAATCTCTCAATCCCTTTTCCCACAAACCACACTGAAAGCTGCCATCCGGCGGCTTGGATTTGTGCAGGCGGATCCGATCCGGTCCCCGGCCCGGGCGCAGGACCTCATACTGCGACACAGGGTTCGTGCGTATCGCGTGGGCGATCTCGACCGGAATTACGCTTCGCTGGATATTGAAGAGGACATTCTCTACGCGTACGGTTTTCTTCCCCGCGTGATCTGGCAACTTCTGCATCCGCGGAATATCAGAGGCATGTCGGAGCTGGAGAAGAAGGTTTTCCAAACTGTTCGGAAGTTCGGCGTAATGCATCCGAGAGAACTGCAAGCGCATTTCGGCAACGCACGGGTGATCAATGCCTGGGGCGGTTACTCCAAGGCGACAACGCGAGCCCTGGAGCATTTGCACTATCGCGGACTTCTGCGAGTGGCGCGCCGCGAAAATGGAATTCGATTGTATGAAGAAGCGCCGCAGCGCGGGGAACCCATGTCGTCCACGGACCGTTTAGCGAAACTGATCATGGCGGTGGCGAAAATCCTCACACCTGTCCCTGAAAGGACACTGCATGCAAACATCGCCCGGTTTCGGCATCTCGGAAATACTCGCGCTGCGTTAAACGATCTCGTCAAGGAGGGTGAGCTTCGGAAGGAAACCGTCGATGGAATCAACTATCTATGCGCCAGTTGGAGCAGAGCTCCTGACGAGGCCCCTCGAAGAGCGCGATTTCTCGCACCCTTCGATCCCCTGGTCTGGGACCGATCCCGATTCGAGCATCTTTGGGGTTGGCGTTATCGCTTCGAAGCGTACACACCTCAGGCCAAGCGCATCCGCGGGTATTACGCGATGCCGATGCTCTGGTGTGATTCCGTCATCGGATGGGCAAACGCCCGCGTTGAAGCAGGCCGCGTAAAAGTGGACGTGGCTTTCGTCGAGAAACGCCCGCGGGACTCCGAGTTTCGAAGAGAACTCGAGGATGAGATTGGGCGATTGGAAGTTTGCCTGAACCTGGCGCCGTGACGGCTTCTCAGAGATGTTTTTCCCACAATATATGCGCCTCTCAATCGTCTACACAGGTGGATGACAAACGAGCTGAGCATTAGAGGAATGGCAGCAGACGCGAACGAACAGATATCCGGGGCGATCGACCGGGAAAGAAACCGGCTGCGAAACTTCATCAGGAAGTGGGTGCAGGACGAGGGCATTGTCGAAGACATTTTGCAGGATGTGTTCTACGAGTTTATCGAGACGTATCGGCTGATGAAGCCAATTGAGCAGATCAGCGCATGGTTGTTTCGAGTTGCCAGGAATCGAATCACTGACTTCTTCCGAAAAAAGAAGCCGGAGCAGTTCGACGAATCAGGATCAGAAGATCGCCTTCCGTCGCACGACGCCGGGCCGGAAGATGCCTACATACGAAACATGCTCTGGGAAGAACTGGATGCCGCTCTTAATGAATTGCCTGAAGAACAACGCGACATATTTATTGCACATGAATTCGATGGAAGAAGTTTCAAAGAGCTTGCCGCAAAGACCGGTGTCAGCGTGAACACACTGATCTCACGAAAGCACTATGCGGTACTTCATCTCCGCCGGCGCCTGCAAGCCATATACGATGAGTTCCCTTCAGAATGAGGACAACATGATGGAACCGACACAAAGTGCTCACAGACTCCGCAGGCACAGATTCGGAAAGCTTTGGATACTCAAGGCTTTGATTTTCGGCGTGGTGTTCCTCACAGCGCTGAGCTTTCTGGTCATGGGCCTTTGGAATTGGCTGATGCCTGCAATCTTCGGATGGCGAATGGTCACCTTCTGGCAGGCTCTGGGCCTTCTGATCCTGAGCAAGATTCTCTTCGGCGGCTTTATCGGCCGGCCGGGCCGTCACCGAGGCGGAAACTGGCCCCGCCCGATGTTCGAGCGGTGGGCCGAGATGACACCCGAAGAGCGCGAGAAGTTTCGCGAGCGCATGTGGCGCGACTTTGGCCCGTTCGAACCGCCGGCGCCCGAGTCGAAATCTTAGAGCAGCCTGTTAGGAGGGGAGTTTTCGAATCGGCATTTCATCACCGCGCTTCGCCGGCGAAATCGAGCGAGACGTCCACGATTCCGATTTCCACTCGGCGATTCCTGGCGCGGGCTTCCTGCGTTGTGCCGGGCACGCGCGGGCTGGATTTGCCGTAGCCGCGCGTTGTGATGATCGAGGAATCCATGCCGGCTTCGACCAGATAATCGCGCACGGTGCGAGCGCGGCGTTGAGACAGGTCTCGATTGTACTCGTTGGACCCAACGTCGTCGGTGTGGCCATAGACGTAGATGGAGTATCCCTTGGCGGTAAGAAGGATTCCGGCGATGCGACTCAGGAGTTCGCGATTCTGCGGACGCAGCGTGGCGCGGTCGAAGTCGAATTGAATGGCATTCTCTCCAAGATTCATCACAAGACCAAGAGCCGTCCTTCGAGTCTCGACGAGCGCGCCCAGCGCCTTTTGCAGGCGATCCAGATCCTGCTCCCGTTGCTGGCGGATCTTTTCCGCTTCCGCGAGAGCCGCGTGCGCCTGTTCAGCTGATGTCTGCGCCTCGGCGCGCGCTTCGACCGACTTCTTCTCCGCTTCTGCGCGCTCGGCTTGCGCCTGCATTCTCCTCGGCGCGAACCGCCCTGGCGGAAGCGGCCTCGACCACTTCGGTAAGCAGGTCGATGCGGTTCGTCATGCGCTCCAGCTGGTCGCGCAGGCTTGAAGTTTGCCGCTGCTGCGATTCGACTCGAGTCCACATGTAAGCAATGAGGCCGAACACGGAAACGCCCGCCAACACGGCGAGCCACAAAGATTTGTTTGGAGTAGGCATACTCAAATTAGATCAAAAATTGGAGGAAAGGTGTGAGCCGCGTCCCCACGAGCTCGGAAAGGAGACTTTTCCGAAAGGTTGCGTGTATGCTAAACCCCATCAAGACGCCGGTGTCGGACATTCAGATCAAGTGACGTCGCCTCACTTCCTGGCGTCCTATGGCTATTAGAAAGTGGCACATAGGGAAAATTGCTCTCTTGTGGGCCTGGGGTATTGCCCTCTGCGTCGTGCTGATTCAAATCATCTCAAGGACGACGAATTTCGTTCCCGGTTTCATCCTGATCGGCGCTCTTCTAGCCATCCTTGTGACGCTATCGGCCATAACCTGGAAATGGCTTG
>QHXD01000183.1:0-500 GCA_003223895.1 Acidobacteriota bacterium | reverse complement strand
TGGGGGCAACCGGCTCAATCGCACCGCGTCGATGAGCGCGCGATGTGCTTTTTCCACTTCTGTCAGTAGATTCGTCGGCGTTTCTCCCGAGAATTGCTCGAAATCGTGAATCAGGTGCATTTGGTCGTGGTATCCGAATTCGTGTGCGACGTCAGTCCACGATTTGGTCTGCGACCGTGCCCTGCTGTCCAGCGCCGCTTCGAATCTCGCGATTCGTGCGTACAGCTTCGGCCGCACACCCACCCGTTCGGTGAATCTTCGTTCGAACTGGCGCAGGCTCAGTCCAACTCGATCCGCGAGTTCGGCGATGCGGACTTGACCGTGGCGGAGAAGGATTTCATTCGCCGCGGCCGACACACCATCGCATTGCGGCCGAGCAAGCGAGATGCACAGCAGAAAATCGTCGGTGACCTTCGCTCGCTCCTCAAAGGAACCACAGACGCCAAGCCGTTCTTGAAGGTGGGAAACCGAAGGACCAATCGCGGCCCGCGCTTCCCAGT
>QHXD01000169.1:13696-17520 GCA_003223895.1 Acidobacteriota bacterium | reverse complement strand
GGGGAATGCAAGGAAAAGGCGGTTCGTGCGGAAAGGGAAATGAGGCGCGTACTGTAGGGTGCGGTCTGTGACCGCCGGAGCATCGGCGCTCATAGAGCGCCGCTACAGCCGCTAAATCCGTCCGCGGAACCAGTACCAGAGCAGGCCGACGAGTTCGTGAAACGTCTCGCCATTGGATTCAATGGCTCGCCACGTTGGCAGGAGGTCTTCGAAGGTGAGATCCACGTTGTAAAAGCGGAATGGAGCGGGCACAACGGTCAGCCCTTGTTTCCTGAAACACGCCGCAGCGCGGAGCATGCTCCGCGCGTCAGTAACCAGGGCAATTCGTGAGATGCCGTGTTGCCGTAAAATCTGGGCGCTGTACAGAGCGTCTCCAGAAAATGCCGCATAGTTTGTGAATATGACTTGCCGTCCTCCCCACCTCCGGATGCCAGGACCGGTTGAGGAGCCCAGTGCTTGAACAGCCACGAGGCGTGGTGGAGCCGAACATAAGTGTCGGGACCGATCATCGAGTATGGACGATCGGGCAATGGTGAAGCTACCGCACCGGCCAAAACGACGATTGCGTCAGCCGGCTCGCCGGGAGTTGGATGTTGGTCGTACCAGATTTCGAGGGGGCGCGAAAAGAGCCATACCAGAGGATTCAAGGAAAGAAGCAGGAGTCCCACAAGGCTGAATGTGAGTAGCCGTGGCCTGTCATTCGATGTGGACCTGCGCCATATGCGAAAGAGAGCCACGAAGGCCAGAAACAAAAGCGCGGGAAATACAGGCTGCAGATATGACATGAATCCTGTTTCAGTTTCTCCTCACGTACAGCTCTTTTGCCGTTCGCACTATGTTAACGACATCTCGATCCCGAAGACACTGATGAACCGGCAGAAATACCAGATTTTCGTATAAAAAGTCCGTATCGCTGAATTTACCTGGCCCTGTCTGGGGATGTCGCACTCCGCCCCAGGTGACCGCAGGAATTCCCCGCCGACGCAGCGAAACGTGCGCATCTGTCAAATCAGCAAACAGCACCGGAAACACCCAGGGGCAAACAGTTGAAGGCAAGCTCGAAAACAACGGTGTCACACGCTTCATAGAGGAAAGCTCTTCCAGCAGCGTTTGATAGTTACGCCTGCGCGCAGCAATGATACTACCGATATTCGAATGACGCTTGGTCCAGCGGGACAACCGCGACATCGGCCAATTGACGCATTGCATATCGAAAACTGAAGTAGTGGTTTCCGCCTGCATCATTGGCGACTTGCGCAGATGCCAGTTCGCGCACTTGCGAAACATCACCTCACCTGCCCGAATGCCCCGATATGCGACTTTCAGCAGCGGCTGATTCGTCCGACCGAGACTCGCATCCAACATATTGGCGGCAACCTTCAAAGTGAACAAGCCACCCTCGCTTGTCCATTGAATCGCAACCTGCCGTACCGGCCTGTTGATCACCAGCTCCGCCCCGTCGTAGATCGGCAGGAATTTTCTCCAGCTGAAAACTGCGGCGTTGCCAATGGTGCCTAGCGATTTACCTTCGACTTCTCCGGACAGGACATGAGCGCAATCTTCGATGAGGGCCAGTCCATGCGCATCACAAACTCTTCTGAGGTCTTGGAGAGGTTGTGGGAAACCGAAATAATGCACAACGAGGACAGCCGCAGTCCCCGGCTTAATTCTCCCTTCAAGATCGCGGATGTCGATCGAACAGTCGCGTGTCACCGGATAAAAATCGACCTCGACTCCGTACGCGATTAGAGGGTCGATCGCAGCACGACAGATATAGGATGGAGCAAGAACACGCGCTCCCGGCTCAATGCCAAGGAGACCAAGGCTGTGGTAGATCGCATTACGAGCCTGAAAAAATGAATACCTGGCCGCGGCGCTCGTGGAGTCAGTCCAATCGGACTGTCGCGCAGAAATCATGTTCCAGGACAGGAATTGGTCCCTGGCAACAATCATCGAGCTTACTTCCTGATCCATTTTTCAAGAGTCCTTTTCGCGGCACTCCCTCCGACCTGCCGGGCGATCTGCACCAGGCCGCGAACGGTCCATGGGTTAAACGCGGCAATTCCCCAGAATTCGCGCCGGTGTGACATCCAGTTCTTTTTATATTCATCTTCGCCGCTGAGGTAATCGACGATCCTGACCTTATCCACGTCGATGACCCGCTGCATAAGCTTTGCCGTCAACGCGGTTCCGACTGACAACTTCGCAAAACGTTCGTCGTAGGCGATCTTGTAGATTGAAGCCACTCCTTCATGAACAATCCATAGTTGGGCAGCCGCCGGTTCTCCATCCACATAAACCAACCCCAGCCTAAGCCAGCCGTTTCGGGCTGCCCTCCACGCCAGACCCCGGATGAAGCTGGGAGCGGCTTCCTGGATTTTCCAACTTGCATTGTAGACTCTCTCATAATCGTCGAGCGCCTTGTCGAGACCCGTCTCGCCGGTGATTATGACAATTTCGCCGCGGTTTCTTTCCAGCCGGCGGAGGTTGTATGGAATGTTTTTTTGGAGTACGGAGGACAGGCTTTGCACGTACTCCTGGTAGCTTCGGCCCGCCACGTCCAGGTACCAGTTACCGAAACAAAAATAGGTCTGAACGACCATGCCCATATCTCGAAAAGAGTTAACGAGGGCAGTGAAGATGGCGGAGTCGCGGCTCAGGGGCTGCAGCTTGAGGATATGCCAGCGGCTCCGATCTTCCCACAGGCCCATTGCCAGGACTTTCGCTACCTCGTTCGTCTCATCCTGATTCCGGAGCATGGGCGCGAAGTAGCACGTGTAGTAATTGGTCAGACTCTCAAGACTCGCAAGGGATAACAGGCCATTGGATTGTCGCTTCCGAATCATGGGCAAAGTCGCAACGCCGTGCCCGTCTGCTGTTTCGACACCATAAATCCGGAGTTCTCGCGGGTCGGAGACGATGTGTTCGGCAAAGTTCTGGAACCAGTCGCGACTCAGAAAGAAGCTGGCCCGTGCGCCGGCCTGAAAAACGTCAGAATAGGACTCAGGCAGCACATCGAGTCCGGAATACAGTTTCGCTTTCAGATACCCTCTCATTCAATCGACGTGAAATAGTTCCGCCTCGATGGCGCCGACGATCGCTGCGACCCACCGCTCGTCCAGTTCGTCCTGCAGAAGCCGCATCGCACGCACCACAACATCACGGCACACCCGTTCAATACCGTGCATGTAGAGTTCATAGGATTGTTGGTCGGGCATTCTCGACGCCGCGTCTTCAGAAATCTCCCTGCAAACCATGTTGAACAGGTGCAGGGAAAGAAACGTTGCAGCAAAACCTTTTGCTCCACGACGACGCAAAGAGCGCGTGAACCGAGTCCTGCTTACGTGTTCAAACGCGTGCTGAGGTCCCGCAAAATGGATGTACGCTTCGAATAGCGACTTGCCAATGAGTTCCTGTTCTGCTGGTCTGACGTCCCGGGTGTGGTGCTCGACGATCGCCTCACAAAATTCAATAAACGTGCGCGTTGGCCACACCTTAGCGTCAGTCGTCAACCTGTTTAGTGCGGTCCGAAAACCGTCCCGAAGACCAGCCGATGCGAACTCGACAACGTCGGCTACGACGCCATTGATTTGTGGAGAAAACAGGACGCTTTTGTTGTGAAGATAACGCCGCAGCTCCGCCTGAAAACTCGTAAAACCGGGGGCCGTGGCGCTCACAATGAGAGTTCTCCTAAGGACTCGGGGTTATCGTTTCATTGAAAGGCCGCACGTTACTCATGAAATTGCCCGTGCACTTTGTCTTTGCGACCTGCATCAGGATTTGTTCCAGCACATTAGTAACTTCTGCCCATCCATAGCGGCTCT
>QHXD01000169.1:0-13677 GCA_003223895.1 Acidobacteriota bacterium | reverse complement strand
GCCTCGCGCCCAATACGCTCCCGCTCCGCCCGTTGTGTCAGCAGAGCGATTGTGTGCTCGGCGAAATCTTCGGGTGAGTCTGCCAGCAGGATGTTCTTGCCGTGCTCCACGGGAAGGCCCTCCGCGCCCACGCTCGTCGAGACAATGGACGATCCCATAGCCATAGCTTCGAAAATCTTGATGCGCGTTCCGCCGCCGATGCGCAGGGGGACGACATACACGGCAGCCTTGCGTACGTAGGGCCGGATGTCATCGACTCCACCGGTCACCTGCACTGAGGTGTTCTTCCCCGCCAGTGCGAGCACCTTTCGAGTCGGCCTTCTCCCGACCACGCACAGCGTTACATTGGGAATCCGTTTTTGGATCAGCGGCAGAATTTCCGTGGAGAAGTAAATGATGGCATCTTCGTTGGGGAGCCAGTCCATCGAGCCGGTGAACACGAGTGTGGGGCTGCTCGGGGACCGTTCCGCCGGCCGAAAGTAATCCAGATCAACCCCGGTCGGTACCGTGGTGACTTTCTCTTCGGGCAGAAATTTCACAAAAGCTCTGCGATCTTCGTCAGAAACCGTTAGAACGTGATCGGCCATGTCCGTGAACTTGCGTTCCGCACGTGCAATGGCCCTGTATTCTCGCCAGGCGACGAGTTTCCACAATGGGTTCGGGTTGACCAGGAAACGCCGATGCCATATTACGGCTTCGACGTTGTGGGTAAAGATAACAGTGGGAACGCCAACATCCCACGGAACGACAGCTGCGGTCAGGAGGAAATCGCACAGTAGCGCGTCATAGTGCCCTTCCTGCAGAACCTGACGCAAGCGCCGGAGCACTTGTGGCGGGCAATCCTTGCGTATCTGGTATGGCTGGCTCGTGAGCGCATTGGCTGAATATGCCAGCATATCGCGGAAACTGGCGCGTTCGTGCAGGCGGAGCGGCATGCACTCGACCCGTCCGAATGGATCTCGCAAGTCAAGGTGCGGGTCGGGTGTGGTGGTGGGATAAAAGATAAACAGATCGACTTCATGACGCCGCGCCAATTCCGTGGCGATGCTGAAACTGCGGATCTTGCCCCCGGCATCCAGAGGGAGCAGGTCGCCCGATTTGGCCCACAAAATTTTCATTGGATGTTACGCTTGGGCTGCCATCGCGGTTTCTCTCAACGCCGGCTGCACCAGATTTGCGAGATCGATAACCTGTTGACGATCGTTTATAAGTTTTGCCAGCTCGTCCCGCGTCACAGCGTTCGTTCCGACCACGACTACGTCGGCATGATGCAGAACACTCAAGAGTTCGTCGCGCAGCAATGTGCCGATGTGAGGGATATAGGCCTCGATGAACTCCCGGTTCGATCCAATCAACTGGCCAAGCGCGACGTTAGGATCCCAGATCTGGAGATCGCAGCCTTCGGCGATCAGCTTCTTCACCAGGTGGACGAGAGGGCTTTCTCGCAGATCATCCGTGCCCGGCTTGAAACTCAATCCCAACACGCCGATCTTGCGCCTGGATAAGGACAGGATCGCGTCGGCCGCGCGGTCGATATGCTCGCTGTTGCTGGGAAGTATGGATTCCAGCAGCGGCAGTCTGAGATCCAGTTCTCGAACCTGATACGTAAGCGCACGAAGGTCCTTGGGAAGACACGACCCGCCAAAAGCAAAACCGGGTGTCAGGTAAGCCGGCGATATGTTGAGCCGAGTATCGGACTTGAAGATTTCCGCAACAGTCCTGGCATCTATGCCGATCGAGTTGCAAACGGTACCAATTTCGTTCGCAAAAGCGACTTTCAGCGCATGAAACGCATTGCAGGAATACTTGATCATTTCCGCTGCTGGAATCTCAGTTTCATACACGCGGGCCGGAAGGAAGCTGTACAACTCCCGGATTGGAGCTGCCTGAATCGGATCGCCTGAGTCGATGACTGTAAAGGGAGGATTGAAGAAATCGGCGACGGCTGTACCTTCGCGAAGAACCTCGGGATTGAAGCACACCAGGAAATCGCATCCGTTTCTCTTACCGCTTGCGGCTTCGATCGCCGGCACAACGACACTCTCTGTGGTGCCCGGTAGCACGGTGCTGCGAACAACGATCCAGTGGAACGAATTCTTCTTTCGCAAGGCGTTGCCGATGTCTGCACATACTTTGCGAATGTGCGACAGATCCAGCTTGCCGTTCCGTTGACTCGGTGTGCCGACGGAAATGAACGAGATTTCGGAACGCGCCAGCGCGACATCGGCATCCGTAGTCGCCGAGATCAGGCCTGCGCGGTTGGCGGTCGAAATCATGTCCTGAACACCAGCTTCGACAATCGGGCTCATTCCCGATCCGACGCGCTGAACCTTCAGGGGATTCGGATCCACCCCGACGATTCTGTGACCGCGAGAAGCAAGACAGGCCGCTGTTACGGCCCCAACATAACCCAGTCCGAAAATACTGATCGACTTCACTCTTTTTGTCTCCATGTTGATTTTTTTGAAACGATTCAGGAAGGAGAGATCAATTCACGACGTCGCCCATCGATATCGGCTGCGTCGATATGATGAGATCGTCATACCAGGTGTGACCCGTTGGATGGACCTGGGAACCATCTTTCTTTGTGTGGTAAGGCGAGAGCAAAAACTGTCCAAAACCATTTCCAGAAGATCCGGCCCAATCGATTTTCGCCTGGTTGTAATCGACAGCCAATTTTCCATCCACCCACAGTTGAACGCGGCTGGCCGGCTGGTTGTTTTCGCCCCGTATTTCTATACGGCCCGTAAATTCCATCCACTGGTCGGCTTTATAGCGGATACAAGGCGGCTCGGAGTAATTGACACGCGACTCAAAACCACTTCCGGTGGCATTCGCGCCTCTGTTGTAGATACAGCCGCGAACATCCTGGACACCATAGTAGTCGGCGCCGATCTGACCGTAGACCTGAGGGACACCGCGCTGCCAGCCATTGTTGAGCGTAACTTCAAGGCTGCTGGCGCTGTTCCCGTTGGGGGGGTTGCCATACCAGATCGCCTGTTTCCAACCGCCGCAGTCCCCCTCCAAACATCGGAAGTCCGTCGACAGGAAATCGTTGTCGAATTTCTGATAAAACTGGAAGTAGAGAACCTTCCCCCACGGAGATTCCGGACCGATATACGTTCCGAGAGGCCGGCCGTCGCGGTTTCTCTTGAAGACCTCCGAAAAATATCCTCCCGAATCCGCCGAGCTGTTGAAGGGGATCGTGATCTTGAGCGAGCCAAAACCCGAATGGAACGTCTTGCTGTCAATTTCCGGAAAGACGCACTGGTCGTTTTGAACTACGGCGAACGTATTCCCGCTTCCCTCGCGGTCTCTTCCGAACTGTTGGTTCCTTTGTCCCTTGAAGGCCTCGTCGCAAACTGTTCGTGCGGGCCAGGCGTAATGCAAAGCGTTGGCGCTATCGAAACCGAAACAGTTCACCACACCAGGCTGCGCGCACTTTTGGGCAAGGGCGGTTCCGGGCGGAATTTCCGGGTCTTCAATGGCTGTCTCCAGACCCCCGGAAAAAAAAGAAGATCCGCCGGCCGTGTTAAATGTGAGCGCGATAAAGATTGTGCCCACGCCAACGCCTATCATTAGCAGGGCGAGAACTAGCCTGAGGTCCTTCATCTTATTTCCCAGAGAAGCGGTCTGGGACCTGGGGTTCAAATTGGTGAGCTACCGCCATTAACGCCCACGAAGGTCGTTCCCCAAATCGCGGCCTGTCCCAATTCCTTTGGACAGTCCTCCGCCAAACTTGGCTGTCAAATTGAACTAGATATGGACGTCTGTCAACACATGTGTGACGACTTGAGAAAGTCTCAGCAGGCTGGGCGGGGTTCCGGTCAGGAGTTCTGGTTGGCCGGACTACTCCGTCTACCGAAACGACTGAATAAAGGCAGCAACAACGTTGCTGTCAAACTGGGTCTTTGAACAGCGAGCGATCTCTGCGATCGCTTCTTCGTGGCTCCGGCCGTTGCGATAAGGGCGGTTCGTCGTCAGCGCATCATAGGCATCCCCCACCGCTACGATCCGCGCCCCGAGTGGGATGCGGGTGCCCGAGAGTTGACCCGGATAGCCGCCGCCGTCGAAGCGTTCATGATGATGCAGAAGGACGAGGCTGGGCTCCTCGAAACCCTGAAGGGTGCGGAGGACCATCCAGCCGAATTCGGAATGCTTCTTGATGTACTCGAATTCATCCTCGGTCAGACGGCCCGGTTTGAGCAGGATGTGATCCGGAACTCCGATCTTTCCGACGTCGTGCAGCGAGGCAGCGAGCAGCAACATTTCCGTTTCCTCGTCGCCTAATCCCATCTCCAGGGCAATCCGATGGCTGTACTCGGCAACCCGTGTGCTATGCCCGCCAGTGTAACAATCGCGGAGGTCTACAAGCGAAACCAGCATCGACGCCATAGACAGCATCTGCTCGCGAGAGCGATCTGCCATCTTGATCGACTGAAATCGCGTCGAAACAGGCGCCAGGCCAGTGCTTTTAGTCAGAACAGGCGCTAAGTCTGTGCTTTCAGTGGCTAATCCCTGCATAAAACCTCCTCACCAAGAAACAACGTGTCCACTATATCGGCATCCGGAGGTTGAAACTTTAGGCGGGATCAGACTGATTCTTCAGGGTCGGCCTGCGAGAAAGAACTGCGCCCAGTAGAAGGGGTGCGGATGGTCGGCGCGCACAGCCAATTGGGCTGTTCGCATCGCCTGGTGTTTGCTCTTTCCCGAAAGCCATTCGGAATAAAAGCGCTCGAAAAACGCATCCGAGGGTTCTCGTCGAATTCTCCACTGCTCGACCAGGACCGAGCGGCTTCCCGCATAGAGAAATGCCCGCAACAAACCCAGCAGATCGTCGCCATTCCCCTCTATCTCGACGGACGGCTCGATCCGGCTAAGCGAGAGGATGTTCGTATTCCACTGTGTCGAATAGACGTCCGGGATGCAAAACATCCCGTCGGCAAACTCGACTCCCGACAGAACGGGATTGTCCTGCCGGAGCGCTATCGGCACTTCCATATGGATGAACTGAGCGGCCCCGCTCTCGCGAAGCACGGCTTGACGCATGGCGTCTTTCTTAACGTACAAGGGCGCTGCAGCGGTCACGTCCGGACGGTCCATGCAATATTTCAAAACCGATCCGCTCGGCGCGTAGGAGATGTCGAAGCGGTCAGCAAGATAACGTTCGCCATCATGGAACGCATGAAACGGCACGGAGTGCAGCAGGCTGTGACGAACGATTACAACCCGCCCGGTCTCGATGACTGAAGCGATCGGCTCGATCAGCTCCTTGTAGAACTTCTGCATCAGCTCATCTGTTCCGTTCTTTAAAGCCGCTTCTTCCTCGGGAGAATCCTTAAAGGCGATGACGGACGCGAACTTCTTCAATTGGTATTGCAGGCGCCCCACGAGGTACTGAATGCGCTCCGTGGGAGTCACGTGCCGGGAACAGTGAAACGTGCTTTTCGAAATAATGAAGGCCATTACTTCGTCCCTTGCAAAGAAATATTCGAAGTGCTTGCTGCAGCTCCTGGATCCCGATGCTCGATGCGTGCTGAAGCGATACGTACTCCGAGTCGGACTCCGATAACTCGCTGAGCGTCCGGACCAGCTCGTCTTCTTTCAGTTCAACTTCCTTGGCCTTGGACAGGCTCAGCGCCGCGAAGTTCTCCGACCCGGAACGAAGATACGAACTATTCAACTCTCCGCGAATGCGATCGACGCGGGTGAGCAAAGCCTCACTCGCGTGGCTCCGGACCGACGGAAGGTGCGGCGCCAGCGCGTCTACAAACATCTGGGACTTGGCTTTTTCGCACCAGGTGTAAGCCTGGCCGGAAGCTTCATGGCCATGAAGTGCCAGGGTCAGGGCCGCAAGAGATTCGAAGATCTCCGCTTTACCCTTGTAAAACGTGATTCCGAGCTCGTCGTGGTGCAGGTGCGTGTGCTTCAGTTCGATTTCCTGGGCAGCCTCCTGATAGTAACCCAGGGCCTCTTCGATGCGCCCCTCGCGCTCGGCAATCTCTGCCGACAATGCATAGCAGGCGAAAAGAAATAGCGGAGTTTTTGTCTCCTCAGTCAGATCTCGAACGGCGTGCGCATAAAACTGCGCATCGTCGAGCCGGCCGAGTTCCATGGACACACGCCCGAGGAGAACCAGGCTGACGAGGCGGTTTGCCGAACAGGCAAGTTCCTTGAACTTCGAGTCGGCGTCCGAAGCCAGCGAAAACGCTTCCCAGTGCCGCCCGACGGTAAATAGAACTTCCGCTCGATACAGATCGAGCTGGGCGCTCCAGAAAACGTTGCCCTGCTGCTCGAACAAAGTCTGCGCTTCGCGGAAAGCGGAAAGAGCGTCGCCGAACTGCTGCTTCTGAGTGAGAGCTACGCCCGCAAAGGCGATCGCCTTACCCTGCTCGTACGCCAGTTCGAGTTTATGAAAAGAGTCCGCCGCAGCATGGGCTCGAACAATGGCGTCATGAGGAAGCCGCAGCTGCACGTAGACTTCGGCTTCATCCAGGTCGCAGAGCGCGATAAAACGGTGGCTGCCTGCATCAAGGAAAAGGCTTCGAACGTCGCGGAACAGCGCCAGGGACTGACTCAAACGGCCGGACAGGAAATAAAGATACGCTTTGTTGTAACGGGCCTGGGCCAGCAGTTCAGGCATTCCAAGTCGCTCAAATGCCCTTTCGCAATCCTTGTACATCCGTTCGGATTCGCTGAATCGATCGAGGGCACTGAGTACATTTCCGAGATTGAGGTAGGCCTGTGCCAGACCGCGCTCATCTCCCATTTGCTTGAACAGGTCGGCGGCTTCGGAGTGATACGCCAGAGCACGTTCATGATCATCGAGACGCTTGTATACGGACCCCAGATTCGTGGCAATCTTCGCCAGCGACGCTGAATCGTTCTGCTCGCGAAACAGCCTGGCTGCCTCATGGCCCACCGTGAGAGCTTCGCGCGACTGGCCGGTCAACGAGAGAGCGTTCATAAAACCCAACCGGATTCGCGCCGCCCTTTGCTCATCACCAGCCCGCTCGAGTGCCTGGATTGCCTGCCTGTAATACGGCACCGCTTCGACCCACTCTTCATTCGCATTCAGAGCGTAGGCCATCATGCACCACGCCTCGACCAGATGGCGATTGTCCTGAGACTCTGTCGCAAGCGCCAGGGCCTGGCGCGCAATCGCAAGGCTCTCCCTGGACGAACCGCTGCGCGGCTGGCCGCTCGAGAGGTTCGCTTGTCGAACCTGGCCCCACATCTGATCGAAGAGTTGTTCCAGTGCCATAAGCCGTTTCAGTTGCCGTATACCCGAAGGTTGCAACTCCTTCTTTTTTCGGCATTCCGGCGTCTCGCCATTAATTCGGGCCAACTGCCTGATTTCGCTAAAGTCCGCTGACCTTTTGCCGATAACTGCCAGAGGCGGCTGAGTCCGCCGTTGAGACGACGTCCGGGGAGGACTGACGATGGTAAAGATGGCTAAACGGATCTTATTGTGCCTTTTGGTTTTCTGCACCCTTAGCGCAAACGCAATGGCGGCCGATGTCCCTGTCATTGTGCAACTCGGCTCGCTTGGAAACATCCTTAACGTCCTGAACGTGCTCGGTGGAACGCTTCTGGATCAGGTACCGGGGACGAAAATATACCTTCTGAAGCTCCCGAGCCTCCCAATCGTCTCTTCCTTAACTCAAACGCTGCTAGGCATCACGTCCATTGAGGCGGACAAGATCGTTGCCGTCCCTGGCCGTTCGCAGACGGGTGTCTTGACAGTTGGACAGACCACCGCAGCGGACTGGTACAAGGCTCAGCCGGAGCTTCAAAGGATCCGGACCACGGCGGCGCAGGCAAAATCCAGAGGCGCCGGGATTGTGATTGCGGATCTCAATTCATCACTCGATTTCGCCCATCCCGCCCTGGCAGGACACCTGACTGGCGGATATGATTTCGTGGGTGCAAGAGCGGGCTATGCTGGAATTTTGAACCAGGCGGATGCATCCTTTCTGGATCAAGCGGATGCAAGTTTCCTGGATCAAGCCGACACAGGCTTTCTGGATCAAGCCGATGCCAGCTTCCTGGATCAAGCCGATGCAAGTTTCCTGGATCAGACGGTCGTTCCTGTAAGCACCATTCCAGCGTATGCCCACGGAACGCTATGCGCCGGCATTCTGGCCGGGGTTGCACCGGCCTCGAAAATCATGCCGTTGCGGGTATTCGACGATGCGGGTCATACGGATGTCTTCTCGGTCACAAAGGGGATATATTACGCGGTCCGGAATGGTGCGCGGGTCATCAATTTAAGCTTTGGAATGAGCGGATCATATACCTCGATTCAAAACGCGCTGGCCTTTGCGGCAAGCAACCACGTGGTGATGGTCGCTTCCGCAGGTAATCAAAACAAACAGACTCCGCAGTTCCCTGCTTCCGTAAGCAGCGTGATTTCGGTAGCCTCAGTAAACCACACAGATGTGAAGGCCTCGTTCTCCAACTACGGAAGTACCGTTTATGTGACGGCGCCAGGCGTCAATATCATTTCGGCCTACCCGGGCGGGATGTACGGCATGGTCTCCGGAACGTCATTCAGCGCACCGATGGTCGCGGCTGAGGCCGCTCTCATCATGGCTGTCAAGACCACCGATCCAAAGACCACCGTTGGCGCTGCGGTCATTAACATTAACGCCCAAAACCCTTTATATCTGGGCAAATTGGGAAAGGGACGCGTGGACATTCTGTCCGCTGTCCAGTAGTTGGCAGTTGGTGTTTGGTGGGTGAGACTTCGGGAAACGGCCGGGAGCTAGCACTCCCGGCAGAACCCAAATTCCGGAAACTTAATCGAGGAAGCTCGTGTCCGCTCCGCCGGGGGCGATCTTCTGTTCGAGTTCTTCGATTTCGATGCTGACGATTTCGTTCTTCAATTCGGTATTCATCGTTTGCTCTGTCCTTTCGTTTGAGACTACTCACATTAGCTCGATCAATGCGTTAAGTGATTGAAGGCGTCCCTGGAAGTATGGGGGGCGCCAGATTTTTTTTGAGCTGGATCGGATCGCCCATTAAAAGAAGGACTTACGAACAAAGGAAATTCTGCTAATGAATTGCTCAGCCCTGCCGATAAGAGTCTGTGAAGGGCGATATGCGATTTGCAAGACTGCACTGTGAGGCCGAACAAGAGGAGTTGAACTGGATAGGCGTGGAATCAGTCCGCAACCTGGAGGATGGTGGGACATATCTGATTGCGGATTGCCTGACGGAAGACTTCCTGCCGGCCGAGCCGGGAGCTAGCACTCCCAGCCGGGACGCAAATTCTGCTTAAGCGCGTTCAATTTCGTTCTTCAATCGATATTCATTGCTGTGTCTCTCGTTCGTAGAAAGATGAGGCCGACCTGCTCACATCAGGTCGGCCTCAAGCTCGCTTACTATCCCCTAAACATCTTTCGCAGAGGCTCGACATTCTTTGTCGCGGCAACGACATCTTTTGCAGCGACGCGGGAAAAGGTCGCGGAGGCTTGTAAACCTTTGCAGCGGGTTGATTAGTCGAGGAAGCCGAAGTGCGCTTCGGCTGCGATTTCGGCTTCGAGTTCCTTGATTTCGATGAGGATTTCGTTCTCGTTTCCGATGATTTCGGAATTCATCTTTGGGTCCCTTTCGTTTAGCGGAAAAACGTTTAGCTCGTTATTGCTTTAAGTGATCGGAAACGGCCCCGAAAGTATGGAGTCCCCCAGATTTTTTGACCACTCGGCACCTGCTTTCAACAGAAGAACTTACGGACCGACGCTGACTACCAGTAAATGTCCCCGTGCTAGACTAGGCCGGATGGTTATGAACGCGCTCGAAACATCGACAAGGGACAAGATTTCCGCCCTGAGAGAGGCGATCGCCAGGACGATCAAGGGAAAGCAGGAAACGATCGGACTGGCCATTGTGACCCTGCTGGCCGAAGGGCATCTGCTGATTGAAGACGTCCCGGGGGTTGGTAAGACAACGCTGGGCCATGCTTTAGCGCGATCCCTGGATTGCAAATTCCACCGGATTCAGTTCACGAGCGATCTGTTGCCCTCCGATGTGCTCGGCGTTTCGGTCTATAACCCGAAGCTCAATGAGTTTGAGTTTAAAGAGGGACCGATCTTTGCAAATATCATCCTGGCGGATGAGATCAATCGCACGACGCCGAAAACGCAGAGCGCTCTGCTCGAGGCAATGAATGAAAGCCAGGTCACGATCGAAAATGCGACCTACCCGCTTCCCCGTCCCTTCATGGTCGTGGCCACACAGAATCCCGTTGAACATCATGGGACATATCCCTTGCCGGAATCGCAACTCGATCGATTCCTGATGCGGATTGAAGTCGGCTATCCCGACGCGGCGGCCGAGAAAGAAATCCTCAAGCGCTTTACAAACGGCCACAGTCAGTACACCGTGCCCTCGGTCTTGACGCCCGACGAGGTTCTCTTCCTTCAGGATGAAAGCCGGAAGGTACACATCGACGAGGCGATCGTCGATTACATGATCCACATAGTTAATCGAACCCGGGAACACCAGGAAATCGAGCTCGGCATCAGCCCGCGCGGGACCGCAGCGCTCTTCCGGGCGACGCAGGCGCTGGCCATAGTCGAAGGCCGAAGCTTCGTCATTCCGGACGACATCAAAAGGCTTTTGTATCCCGTGTTCGAGCACCGGCTCGTGATGGTTCGTTCCGGCGCCCGTTCGGCTGCGTGCGCTCGAGCCGTGCTGGAAGAGATTGTCGACCAGACTACCGTTCCGGCTTGAGGCCCTCCATGCTTTCCTGGCTGAGGGATAAACTTCTCCGCGACCAACGACACACCACGATGGTGAAGACCTTCACCACGGCGATCGGCCTGCTTGGGATCGCCCTGATGGCCGCGCTGTATTCCTCGAGTATGGGCCGCGACGGGCGAGTTCTCGCCGCAGGCATTTCCGCACTGATCGCTCTGAGCATTGCGCTGTGGGTTGGTTTCCGCTTCGTGCCGCGGCTTGCTGCAAGCGTGGATTGGGACTGGCTTCCCTTCATCTCGCGCTACCACATCACACGCGAGGGCTGGATCTATTTTGCCGCGGTGTCCGTTGTTATCTTCGCCGCCATCAACACAAGCAACAACCTCTTGTATATGGTGCTGTCGGCGCTGCTGGCCGTGCTTCTCCTTTCGGGTTTTCTGTCCGGTCTGAATTTCGGAAACCTTAGCCTCGACCTTCGAATTCCATCCAACTGTTTCGCAGGCGAACCCTTTCCGATTTCCATTCAAGTCCACAACGAAAAGAAAGTTTTTCCGAGCTTCTCGCTGAACTTCGAACCGCCAGAAGAAAATGCCTTTCGATTCTCCAGCTTCTATATACCTGTGGTGCGGGCGCAGCGGCACGTCACCCAGGCCGGGCAGGCGATGCTCAACAGGCGCGGTCGGTACTTGGTGAACCAGATCAAGTCGGCGTCACGTTATCCCTTCGGGTTTTTCGTGAAAGACAAAAAGTATCGGGTCGAAGCGGAGTGCATCTGCTACCCGGCAATCCTTCCGCAGGAGCGGATCAATTTTTCGGTTCTGGACATCCAGGGTGAGAATCAACGATTCGAGCGCGGGTTTGGCTACGATTTGTACACGATTCGCGATTACCTGCCGGCGGACAGTGCCCGGCACGTCCATTGGAAGGCCTCGGCCAAAGCCGCCGTTCTGAAAACCCGCGAATATGCAGCTGAAGAGAACCGGCGCATTGTGCTTGCTTTCGATCGATTCGGGCGCCCCGGCGATACGGAGGAGTTCGAGCGCCTGGTCTCGCACACGGCCTCCCTGGCATATCACCTGATCAACGACGATGTTGAAGTGGCGCTCGTGTCCGATGACTGGAAGACCGGATACGGAACGTCGGAAGCGTTACTCGAATCGATCCTGCACTACCTTGCTTTGGTAAATATGTCCGCTGCGGCCGAACCGCCCGATGCCCCCGAAGCCGGGTTGCGAATGTCATTAAGAAACGGATGAAAAGGTATTTCCAGGTTTCTTGTCATGCATTGATCATCAGCGCATTCATAGCGCTGGCGCTTACCGGAAGACTGGATGGCCCGTCCATCGTCCTTTTCACGATTGGCCTTGCAATCAGTATGTATCGAACTGTGAAGGCACTGCCGCCGCTGCTTGCTGGCAGGGGCGCGTTTCTGGTGTCGTGCGTCTACATCGTGTTCTTTGTTTTCGACATGCTGATTCTGTCGCGCTCGTTCATCCCGGCGTCCATTCACCTGGTGCTCTTCCTCGAGCTGGCAAAGCTCTTTCAGCAGAAATCGGACAAGGATTACTTGTACCTGATCATCCTTTCGTTTCTGCAGATCCTGGCAGCATCGTCGTTGACCATCGATATGTCCTTCGTGGCGACGCTCTTCCTTTTCCTCGTCGCGCTCATACAGGTCTGAGCGAAAGTCCGAAACCGAGATGGAGGAAGTTGCAGTGCCGCTGGGAGGCATGAGCCTGTGGGCGACCGTATGGATCATCCTTACCGGGGTGGGTCTGTTCTTCTTGATTCCGCGAGTTGGCACCGGTTACTTCAGCCGTGCCACAGTGCCGTCGCTGCTTTTGTCCGGATTCACGGATAACGTCCAACTGGGCGAGATTGGTGAGGTGAAGCTCAGTTCGGCTGTTGTAATGCACGCGCGACAGGTCAGTGGAACCCCGTTCGGCGTCTTAAAATGGCGTGGTATTTCGCTCGACCGGTTCGATGGCCACAACTGGTATAAGACCAAGCGCAGTCGCTTCTCCGTTGAACAGTCGCCCGACCAACAATACTGGCTTCGGCCGATTGAAAAAACCGGCGATCTTGTGCGATATGAAATCCTTCTCGAGCCGCTCGCCACGACAACACTGTTCGGACCATATCAGGTCCGTGCCGTTACGGGCCGCTTGCCGGGCCTGGAGACGGATGCCGACGATTCGATCTACATGAGACTTCAGACGCTCCGGCGCGTGCAATATGTGGTGCGGTCGGAGATCCCGAATCGAAGAGGATTCCTGGCTGCTCGACAGGAAGAACGGCTTCCGCCGGAGATCGGCGCCCGGTACCTTCAACTCCCGCACGACATCGATCCGCGAATTCAGCAGGTTGCCACAGACATCACTGCGCGCGGAAAGTCGACGATGGATAAGGCATCGCTCGTCGAAAGCTACCTCAAGCGGAATTACAAGTACACGTTGAAGCTGACGTGGAAGCCCGGTCCGCAGCCGATCAGCACTTTTCTGTTCGATGCAAAGGCCGGACACTGCGAGTACTTCGCATCATCGATGGCAATCCTGCTGCGAGCAGCGGGAATCCCAACTCGTCTCATCAACGGCTTCCTCATGGGCGAATACAACCCTGTAGGTGGTGATTACATCATCCGCCAACCAGGGATGGATGGAGTTCGATCCAACGCCGCCGGATCCGAATCATAGAGAACTGAACCTGGCGACGCAGATGTTGCAATACGTCGATGCGATGGAGCTGTACTGGAATTCCTACATCATTATTTACGATTCCGGCGCGCAGCTTCAGTTGTTCCACAGTGCCCAGGAAAGAGTACAGAACATCCAAACGGACCTTCGCAACAAATCGGACCGGTGGGTGGCGCGCGGCCAGATGTTGTCGGATCGCTTTGCCAAGATGAGCCGGGAGCTGTTCGAGACCATCTGGTTCTGGAGTGTCGTTGCAGCGATCTTCATCGGGTACGGGGCA
>QHXD01000168.1:6977-13788 GCA_003223895.1 Acidobacteriota bacterium | reverse complement strand
GGCCGGATAGCCGGCGGCGGCCATGCCCATTAGCGTATAACCGAGCGTGTCCGAACCTCCGCCAATCGTCGATCCCATGCGCATGGGCTCGAGGTATGGCATGTCGGTATCTACGGCGAACCCGAGTTCCTTTTTCGCCTGACCCTCATTGACGGCGAACCCCTTTTTCCGTGCTAAAGCGACCGTCATGGCCGGCAGAGAATTATTGTGGCAGGAAACGCAGGAGCGGCTCTTGTATACGGGCTCGCCGGTAATTTCAATCAGCGGAAGAATCTTTTTTACGGCCGCTTCTGCCGATGGAGAGCCGGCCGCGGCCCTGGGCCATTCCTCTTTAATTCCCTTTGCCCTGGCCTTTGCAAGAAGTTCCACGGTGGAGGGAATCCCCATACGGGCCGCGAGTTGGTAAGCAGTGTCACCGCGATCATTTGTCGCGTTCGGATCAACGCCTTTCGACAGCAGCCATTCCACCATCCGATCGCGATCCGCACGTGCTTCCATCGAAAGCACAGCCTGCATCAGGAGGGTAAAACCCTCGCGGTCCCTGGATTCCAGGGAAGCTCCGTGATCCAGGAGAAACTGGGAAATTTCCGGCATCGCTCGCTTGGCTGTGTCGTTCAACACGCCTCCCCCATTAGGACGGACGCCGTTGGCAGGAGCGCCTTTTTCCACGAGCAAGCGGACGCACGCTTCACATCGACCTGTTATCGCCGCGGAGATCGTGGCACCGGTAGCGTCACCGGCGCGCACTCCGATACTGAGCAGAAACCGGATCGCTTCCAGATCGCCCTTTGAGGCCGCAGGGGCCATCAGCCGGTCCTCGGGCTGGGCGCCTCTCGCCGTTAGAAGTTTGAGAACGGGAGTTGATCCGAAAGTGGTGACGGCTATGCTCATCGGAGTGGCGCCGCGCTTACCTGTTACTTTCACGTCCGCTCCTGCGTCGAGCAGGAGCCTGGTTTTCGCCAAATTGGTCGCGGCGTACATCAACGCCGTGGAATCGAGCGCGTTTTTCGCGTTGACGTTCGCCCCGCCATCGATCAGGAGCCTCATCATTTTGGTGTCGGATTCGATAACCGCGTGCATCAAAGCCGTCGTGCCGTCGCTGTCCACAGTGTTTACGACCGCAGCCGCGCGAAGGAGTTTTTGAGCCGTTGAGTGATCCCCGTTCCGGATCGCAACCAACAGTCCGGGTGATCCGGCGGCCAGCAGTGCGCAGTGAGCCATGAGCAAGAGCACAAGTAAACGACTCATCGCGGTTCTCCTTTTCAGGAAGTCAGTAAAGACGTGGGGCGGGGAACATATTACTGAGGATTACTGGACAGGGGGACAGAAAAGTATTAACCGCGGTCTTTAAGCGCGTCTTCAAACACAATTAAAAGACGTGGGCGTAAAGCCCACGGCTACGTGCATTCCGGAACAAGCCGGCTTAGTCTACTCTATGACAGAAATGAGCCCTGACTGAATCTCCGCAGGCTGCTTCGATTCCAGGTCCTTAACACTCACATCCGCGATGAGCATGTAGGTCTCACCGTCTTCCAGAATGCGGGCCAATTGCCCGTCGAGAACCTTGAACTGCCTGTTATAAGCGTCGTATTGGACTTTTATTAAGACCATGAATACATCCTGTACTTTCTGTGTCCAGAAACAAAAAGCCCTCAGGACCCTGGGGTCTGAGGACTTCGTTGTCTATCACCCGCGCAACTTTGAACTGATGATGCGGCCTTTTTAGCGGACCTATGAGGCTTTGTCAAGCGCCAAAAAACAGCGCCAAAAAAGAACGCGGGCTGAAGCCCGCGACTACATTAAGGCCAAACGTTGTTCCCAAATGTAGTCGCGGGCTTCAGCCCGCATTCATCATTTGATCGAAAACATCTTCAGCGTGATAGGAACTTCGGACGAGGGGCCCTGAGAAGACCCATCGAATTCCAAGCTGGCGGCCGACTTCGCGCAGTTCGGCGAATTCGTCAGGATGGTAGTACTTCTTGATTTCGGCGTGTTTGGCGGAGGGACGAAGGTACTGACCGATCGTCAGTATATCCACGCCTGCTTCGACGGCGTGCTGCATCACGTCGACGATTTCTTCTTTTTCCTCGCCAAGACCGATCATGATTCCGGTCTTGATAAAAATTTCGCGATTCATCTCCTTCGCGGCTTTCAGCAAACCGAACGAGGTCGTGTAGTCCGATTTGAATCGGATCGTAGGATACAGGCGGCGAATCGTTTCAATATTGTGGGAAAAGATATCCGGTCCTGCGTCGATGATCGTTTTGACCGATTCGAGCGAACCCTGAAAGTCCGGCGTCAGCAGCTCGATTTTCACATTTTCATCGAGCTTTCGAATCTCCCGCACAGTTTCGGCAAAAATCATCGCGCCGCCGTCCTTGAGATCGTCTCGATCGACGGACGTGATAACGGCGTGTTTCAGCTTGAGTTCGGCGATCGCAGCGGCGACTCGCGCCGGTTCCGCCAGGTCATACTCCGTGGGACGGCCGCTGGTCACGGCGCAGAATGCGCAGGCCCGCGTGCAGATGTCGCCGAGAATCATAAAAGTTGCGGTCCGATGTTTACCCCAGCATTCGGCGATGTTCGGGCACATCGCATCTTCACAAATAGTGTTCAGCTTGCGAGAGCGCAGAATGCGGCGCACTTCGAAGAAATTTTCGCCACTGGGGATTCGAACCTTGAGCCAGGACGGACGACTACTCATATGTGGATCGCGGCGCCAAAGACGGTTTCCATGGCCTCTTTCGTCGCCTCGGACAACGTCGGGTGGGCATGAATCATATTGACCACATCGCTCACTGTGCCTTCCAGTGCCATGGCCGCTACAGCTTCGGCGATCATCTCCGTCACCAGGCTTCCAATCATGTGAACGCCAAGAATCTCGCCATACTTCTCGTCGGCGACGACTTTGACGAACCCGTCAGGCGCGTCGTCGACCTTGGCTTTACCAGACGCCATGAACGGAAATTTGCCGGTTTTCACCTGGTAGCCGGCCTCCGCAGCCTTTGCTTCGGTCAATCCGACGCTAGCCACCTGGGGTTCGCAATAAGTACATGCCGGAACTTGCTTGTAATTGATGGGAACAGGATGCTTGCCGGCGATTTTCTCGACCGCCACAATGCCTTCCTGGAATGCAACGTGGGCCAGAAGCGGCGAGGGAGTGACGTCACCAATCGCATAGACACCTTTCACGCTCGTTTCCATATATTCATTCACTTTGATGAAGCCGCGGTCGGTAGTCAGCGCAATCTTATCCAGGCCAATGTTCGCCGTGTTGGGCCCTCGCCCCGTCGCCATGAGCAACTTCTCAACGCTGACCTTCTTGACTTCCCCTCTTTCCGTCTGAAAGGTCACTTCCACGCCCTCACCCTTTGGCTGTGCGCTTTCGAGCTTCGCTTTGGTGTAAACCTCGATTCCCTTCTTTGTGAAGAGCCGCCTCAGTTCTTTCGAGATCTCCTCATCTTCCAAAGGAACGATGTTGGGCAAAACCTCGATTAACGTCACTTTCGATCCGAAGCTGTTATAGATCGACGCAAACTCCACGCCGACTGCACCGCTCCCGACGATCTGAAGAGATTTCGGGATGTGGTTCAACTCCAGGGCGCCAACGTTGCTGATAACGTTTTTCTCGTCGATGTTGTAGCCCGGAAGCGATTTTGCTTCTGAGCCGGTGGCGATGATGATGTTTTTCGCGTTTACTTCGGTAGAGGCGCCGTCGCCCTTGACCGCGATCCTGGTCGGGGTGATGATTGTGGCGTAACCCCTGAAACTGGTGACCTTGTTTTTTCGGAAAAGAAACTCCACTCCCTTGGCGTTCTTGTCGACGACATCATTTTTGCGGGCCTGGATCTTGTCCCAGTCGATCTCGATCTCGCCCATCTTGAACAATCCCTGCTGTGACGCTCTCTTCATTTCGTGAAGAAGATGGGCATCGCGAAGGAGGGCCTTGGTGGGAATGCATCCGCGCAGCAGGCAGGTTCCGCCGAGCCGCGTATCCTTTTCAATCACGGCGGTTTTCAAACCGAGCTGGCCGGCACGGATGGCTGCCACGTAACCGCCAGGGCCAGCTCCGATGATCGCGACATCGAACGGCGCCTGTTCCTTCAAAGGATCTCCTTATAGCGCTACAGAAAACCGTTAAAAGATATCGAAGTGCTCCTCGTGGAGGAGTGGATCGGACTTCACGATGATGTCCTTCCTGGTCCACTCCTCGAGGTCGTGGATCGAAACGAATTCACCGCTCTTTAGAACTTTGGCGACTTCGGGATTCAGGCGTATCGTGATCTCCTTGCCCTCCAGCAGGTGCGCCATTTTCTTGATCTCCTGCTGAATTTCGTAGCAGATGGTTTCCGCTGACTTCGCCCAGCCCGAGCCGTTGCAATAATTACACGGCTTGCACAGCGTACGCTCGAGCGAAGGCTGCGTGCGCTTGCGTGTGATAGCGACAAGGCCGAAATCATTGAACTGAAGAATCTTCGACGGGGAGCGGTCCGCGCGCAGGGCCTCCTCCAGCGCCATCATCACGCGCTGGCGATTCTTTTTCTCCTCCATATCGATGAAGTCCACCACGATAATGCCGCCGAGGTTGCGAAGCCGGATCTGCCGGACGATTTCGTGTACCGCGTCGACGTTGGTACGGACGATCGTATCCTCGAGCCGATTCGACTTGCCGACGAATTTACCCGTGTTGACGTCAATCGCGACCAGTGCCTCGGTCTGATTGATCACGATATAGCCGCCCGACTTCAACCACACTTTCGGCCGGAGCGCCTTGTCGATCTCCGTGTTCAGTCCATATTCTTCAAAGATCGGTGTGTCCTTCAAATGCAATTTCACGCGGTTGACGAGGGCCGGCTGGAACTTGTTCACGAAGTCGAGAACGGTGGCGAACTCCGCTTCGTTATCGAGGCGGATTGCCCGGTAATCTGAAGAAAGCTGATCGCGCAGAAGCCGTTGTACCAGATTCAGGTCGCGATGAATCAGCGTCGGCGCCGACTTCTTTTCGCTCTTCCCGCGGATGTCGGACCAGAGGTTTCCAAGAAAACGGATATCCTGGACAAATTCTTCTTCACCGCGACCTTCGGCCGCCGTACGCACGATGAATCCACCGGGCAGCCCGTTCCGATGCTCGTGGATGATTCGTTTCAGGCGCGAGCGTTCTTCGTCCGAAGCGATTTTCCTTGAAACGCCGACATGATCGACAGTTGGCATATAAACGAGATATCTGCCCGGCAGCGCGATGTGCGACGTGATGCGCGCGCCCTTTTTGCCGAGCGGCTCTTTGGCCACTTGAACCAGGATCTCCTGGCCTTCGCGAAGCAGTTCCGAGATCATCGGATTCGATTTCGAAGGATAGCCGTTGCCGCGCCGTTCTTCGGACTTTCCCGGAGGCGGTCCACTTCGGCCTCCACCGCGCCTGGCCCGTCGATTCGATGACCGATGAGCGAATTGATAATTGTCGGACCGGTCGGTTATGCGCGCGGATGATGGGTTGTCCTGGTTTTCTTCTTTTTTCTCCGTGACCGAGTCGGTTTCGGCGGTCGGCGGGGGCACCGACTGTCGAGGACGCGTCTCCTCTGTCGGTCCTTCCTCAGCAACCGCCCCTAGTCTCGCATCCTTGTCATCAGATCCGGCCTCATGCGATTCCGGTTGCGATTCGTGCCTGCGATATTTTGCCAGCGATTCACCGGGCAAGACTTCGAGGCTTCCGGTTCCGTACGTGCGATCGTCGGTTCGAGGCTCGTAGGACTTACTCTCAAACGAAGGTATCTTCGGTTTCTTGCCGCGGCGGTCACGATCTCTGCGCCGAGGGCCGCGGCGATCGTAGTCCTCTTGTCCGCTCGATGGTGCAACCGGCTGCCGGTCGGTTTCGGCTGCCTCAGGCAATGCCGCGCGGATTTCGGGAGCCGCTGTTTCGGGAGCGGGCTCGGCATGAACCGCAATCGGAGCCGGCAATGGATGCTGGAGCTGTACTTGCGGCTGCGGTTGCGGTTGGGGGCGCGCGCCCCCTTCCTGGAGTTGAGCGACCTCTTCTTCGACCGTGGAAACGATCTTGTCGTACTCTTCCGTGTCTTCGAAGAAATCCGAAACGTAGAGGAATGCGTCCCGCTCGAGGCCGATGTCCACAAAGGCGGACTGCATTCCAGGCAGGACTTTCGTTACTTTACCCTTGTAAATGTTACCGACGATCCCCTGCGAACGATGCCGTTCGATATAAAACTCAACGAGTTCGTCGTCCTCGAGGATGGCGAGTTTTGTCTCTTGCGGGGTCGTTGAAATGATCAGTTCTTTCTGCATCGACGCTCCTGTGCCCGTCACTTGCAGCGCACAGGGACACGTCGAGACACATCGCCGAAGGGCAAAGGTCTCTTATTGTCATTGGGAACTCCTGTGCCCGGAGGAGCATTCCTTAAGCGTGGGGCCCACCCACGCTGCTCAACTCTGTACGGGCAAACTTAGCAAATCTTTGACGCTAAAATGGCGGGCACCATGCCCGCACCGTTGAAGTCCGCGCCTGAACCGCAATATAACACGCTCTCAATCAATTCACGTAACGGCGGCGGCGTACGCTGATCACGAGTCCAAGGGCGATAAAAGCGGTCAACACTGAAGAACCGCCGTAGCTCAGGAACGGGAGAGGAATGCCCGTTGTGGGCATAAACCCGATAACCATTCCCACGTTCACAATTACATGGAAAAAGTAAATCCCCACAACGCCCATGACAATGAACAACCCAAGCTTGTCGCGTGCCGTCTGCGCATTGTAGACCGATCGCAAGATGATGAACGCCAGCAGCCCAAGCGTGACACT
>QHXD01000168.1:6307-6890 GCA_003223895.1 Acidobacteriota bacterium | reverse complement strand
CACCGGAACCGATAGCGATCTTCGATTGCATGACCTGATAGCCCTTCCCCAACGGATCTCTCTCCGGCTGAGCGAAAGTCAAAATCCGTTCCTTCTGGTAAGGCTTCAGGAAGAGCCACGAAACCGGCAGCACCAGAACGAATGCCAGAACCAGGCCAATGAGCGCTGCCGGCCGCAAACCGCGAATGAAAAGTCCGACAGCAATGACGGGCAGATAAGTCAGCGCCGTGCCCGTGTCCGGCTGTAGAGCAACGAGAACCATCGGCACTCCAACGATAGCGCCCGCTTTGGCGATCTGAATCAGCGTCATGTATCGGCTTTCTCTCAGCTCCGAGAGATATCGTGCCAACGCGACGACTGCGACCATCTTGATCGGTTCGGACGGCTGAAAACCGACGGGACCCAGATCAACCCAACTCTTGGAACCCGAAACGGTGTGCCCCATGGCCAGCGTGTAGAGCAATGCTCCGACCGCAAGCATGTAGAGCCACGGGATGTGCTCGGAAATTACGTGATAGTCGAGGGCCGAGACAATGAAAAGGAAAACAATGCCCACAACAACCCATACGCCCTGCCGCACAAA
>QHXD01000168.1:0-6261 GCA_003223895.1 Acidobacteriota bacterium | reverse complement strand
GAAAGGAAACAGGCGGCGGCAAGCAAAACCCAGTCGAAGTCTTGCAAGAATCTTTTCGACTTTATTGGTTCAATCATAAACTCTTACTTCTGCGCGATCGTCGTAATCTGATCTGTAAACTGGCCGGTCTTTTTCTTGTAGTAGGTCTCCATGATGGCGTGCGCCACCGGAGCCGCGGCTTCACCGCCCCAACCGCCGTTTTCAATGAATGCGGCGACAACGATCTCCGGGTTCCGATAAGGCGCGAACCCGACGAACCAGGCATTGTCCTTGTACTCCTGGCCCTTCAGTTTCGCCTGCTTACTGACGACCTGGGCGGTGCCGGTTTTTCCCGCAACATCGAATCCGTCGATTTTGGCTCGAAATCCCGTGCCTGCCTCGTTGACCACGCCCCACATCGCTTTGGTCACGAGATCGACCGTGGATTCATGGATGGGATACTCCTCCGCTCGAAGATCATGCGCGGGAAGTCCAAGCTTCTTGATCGCTTCCGGATCCACCAGGTGCGGCTGTCTCAATCGGCCGCCGGAAGCCAATCCGCCCATGGCCCATGCGGCCTGCATCGGCGTGACGGTCACATACCCCTGGCCGATGGCGACTGATATCGTCTCACCGGCATACCACGCCGTTTTGTAGACCCGCTGCTTCCATTCGGCGGAAGGAATGAGTCCACCGTCTTCATTCGGAAGGTCGACTCCGGTCCTGCGGCCCAGACCCATCATCGTGGCGAAATGAGAGATGCGGTCGATCCCGAGTTCCTTACCCACGTTGTAGAAATACACGTTGCACGAATTCACGATCGCGTTGTGCAGGCCGATAGTTCCGTGCCCGTCCTTCTTGTCACACGCGAAGGTGTGGCCGTAGAACGTCGCGTGACCCGGGCAGTAGATCGTTTGCAAAGGATCCAGGGTCCCGGCTTCCAGACCGGCAGACGCCATGAAGACCTTGAATACCGAGCCCGGAGAAAAATGGTTCTGAATAACGCGATTCGTCAGCGGCTTCCGCGGGTCTTTAAGTAATCCGCTCCAGTCGGCCACGGAGATGCGCGTCGCAAAAAGATTAGGATCGAATGAGGGCTTGCTGACCATTGCCAGGATTTCGCCTGTGCGGGGATCCAGCGCGACAGCGGCACCCGTGCGATCTCCGATAATGTCTTCCGCGGCGCGTTGAAGATCGAGATCGATCGTCGTGTAAAGGTCATTCCCCGGAACATATGGTTCTTCCTGAAGCTTGCCCATTTCGCGCCCCAGGCTGCTGACGATGACGCGCTTGAAACCATCTTTTCCGCGAAGGACCTGGTTATACTCGCGCTCCAGTCCGGACTTGCCGACCAAATCGCCCGCTTTGTAATCGAGGTATTCCGGAGTCGTGAGCTCCGCGTCGGTCACTTCACCGACATAACCTAACGCGTGTGCCGCTAATCCATTACCCAGATAACGTCGTCTCGGCTGGTACTCGACGCTGATTTCGGGAAGCTCATACCGGTGCGCCTTGACAAAAGCGATGTCGGCAACCGAAACGTCTTCTTTCAAAACGATCGGACGGAATTTCGGCTCGCGGCGGCGGCGATTGATGCGGTCGAGCAAATCCGCCACAGGGATATTGACGCCCGGACTCAGCATCGCTACGGTTTGCTCCACCGTGTGCGGACTGTTTTCGCGAATCAAAATGATGTTGTATGAAGGACGGTTGTCCGCGATGACCCGATGAAAACGATCGTAAATGCGGCCTCGCGGCGCGAGCAGAGGAATTTCACGAACGCGATTCTGTTCAGCGCGCTGTTCGTAGTAGGTCGATTGCACGATCTGGTGGTTCCAGAAACCAACGGTCAGAACCAGCAATGCTGCAACAATTACGTACCCGATGAAGCTGATGCGCCAACGAAGCAGTTCTAGTTCTTCACGTTGTTGCATTTCCCCACCTGTCGTGATACCCGAATAAAATCAAACCCAGCAATGTATTAAAGGTCGCCGATAGTATCCACCCACCGAGGGCGCTACTATAGGTCGTACCCGATCTCGAATCGACCATGAGCCCTAAGATACTAACCAGAAGGCCATCTCCAATGGTAAATAAAAATAAAGCGAACACCCGCGTAATGGGCTGATCCACATTGAATTTGGATCCGGCCGAGGCAGCCACAAATCCAATCAATGTTTTACTGAATCCGTTCGTCCCCAGGACCGCGCCCGAAAGACTGTCCTGCATCAGGCCGAGCGCGCTCCCAATGACGATGGATGCAACCGGGTTGCCCAGGGTGAAGCCATAATATACCGAACAAATCAGCGGTAAATCAAAATAACCAAAGACTTTAAACTTAAATGACAGTATCCCCTGGATCACCACGACCGCGACGAGCGCGACAGCAAATCTGCCGATAATTCCTAAAGTTGTGATCCTGACCATCGGCAATGTCTTCACGGGGTGGGTGGCCCCAGAGCGGGATCGGCAACGTCAACGTTCTGAGGATGATCCAGGATACAAATGACCTCTTCCAGGCGGTCCAGATCGGCGGCCGGGCGAACCTGAACAGTCCTGAGGAGTCCGCGGCGGGGGCCCACCAACGTGATCAGACCGACCTGTAGCCCTTTAGGATAAATACGATCCTGTCCCGAAGTGATGAATTTCAAACCCTCCTTCAAATCGTTGTCGTCGTCGATGTATTCGAGCTCGAGTTCGCGGCTGCCGTTTCCCTTAAGAACTCCCTGCCGGCGCGTGGACTCCAGGATCACGCCGACGGCGCTCTGAGAATCGATGACGAGTTGGACAATCGAAAAGAAATTGCTCGAATGAATGACGCGTCCCACGATGCCGTCGGCCGTTATTACAGCCGAATCGGGCTTCACACCATGCGAAAGTCCTTTGTCGATCGTGACGGTCTGGTTCGCACGCCCAGGATCGCGGCCGATGACTCTCGAAACGACAGTCCTTCCGATTCCCGTGTCCTGTATCGAAAGAAGCGTTCGCAAGCGCTGAACTTCAACGACATCCTCACGCCGTTTTTCGAGCTGTAATTTGAGTTCGTCAACCTGCTGCTTCAGTTGCTCATTTTCCTGATGAACGCCAATCAGGGCGAAGTAGGAATCCCACACGTAAACGATCCCGTACAACGACCGATCGACGAGCTTTTCCAGCGGAGCCAGAGAGTCGAGCAGCCACATCCGCACAAAGCGCGTATCAAATCGATGACCTGCCTGAACGGAGATGAGTCCGGTATGGATGAGAAGCGCAATGCTCAGCGCAATCCATATGGGCCTCTTCGAAGCGACAATGACTCTGCTCATAGCGTCGACCCTGGGACCCTAATTGATCGCGATCTTTCTCAGCAGCTGGAAATCACTAAGCATTTTCCCCGTTCCGAGGACCACGCACGACAGCGGATTCTCCGCCAGCGTGACCGGCAGACCGGTCTCTTCACGAATTCGCTTATCGAGATTCTTGATGAGCGCCCCGCCACCGGCAAGCACGATACCGCGATCGGCGATGTCCGCGGAAAGCTCGGGAGGCGTGCGCTCCAGAACGACGCGAATAGAATTGATGATGATATTGATGCACTCGTCCAGCGCCTCGCGAATTTCTTCATCGGTCCATTGTCCGCGGTTGATCTAGCGGATGCGCGGACCCGACCTCGATCTTGATCTCCTCGGCCGTGCGCTCGCCGATCAGAAGATTGTATTTTCGCTTGATGTATTGCGTGATTGCCTCGTCCATTTCGTTGCCGGCAACCTTGTCGGAGCGGCTGTGGACAATACCTGAAAGCGAAATCACCGCGATTTCCGTGGTACCGCCCCCGATGTCCACAATCATGTTTCCCGAAGGCTCGGTCACAGGCAAGCCGGCGCCGATGGCGGCCGCCATCGCCTGCTCGACCAGGTGAGCCTCGCTCGCCTTGGCCCGATATGCGGAATCCTGCACCGCCCGTTTTTCGACCTGTGTAATGCCTGAAGGAACACCGATAACAATCCGGGGATGAACAAGGACTTTGCGGCTGTGCGCCTTCTGAATGAAATATGTCAGCATCTTTTCAGTAACGGTAAAGTCCGCGATAACGCCATCCTTCATGGGCCGGATGGCTACAATATTGCCAGGGGTTCGGCCAAGCATGTCCTTGGCCTCTTTGCCTACTGCTTCGACCTGATTCGTGACCTTATTGATGGCAACAATGGAAGGCTCGTTCACTACGATACCGCGACCTTTGGCATAAACCAGAGTATTCGCCGTACCCAGGTCGATTGCCAAATCGCTGGAGAATAGACTGAACACCGGGCGGAAGTTCATGGAAGTTGTTGGGCTCCTTATTCTTTCGAGGAAGATCTAATTCGAGTCAAACACCAATAGGCGGTGGGGCTGAGACCGAGATATCTATAGATCATAGCCGAAAAGCACCGTCTAAAATCTACAATTTCTGCTAGCATAATCCGGGGACACACGGAAAATCAGGAAAACTGGAATTTCCCCCCTGTTCCCGAATGACTTGGGAGGACCGGCTGGCTATGTTGGATTTCATGAGGCGTCAACGCACGGCGCTTAAGGGCGTGTGGGTTATCCTGATTTTTATCTTTAGTGTAACCCTGATAACACTTTACATCCCTTTTGATCAGCTTGGGAACGTCAGCATCGGGGGCGATGTCGCCTCGGTTGGCAGCGAAAGTGTCACCACTCGGGAATTTCAGGCCGCCTATAAGAACTATATGGACAGAATGCGCGGCCAGGTCAGCCCGGAAATGCTGCGTGCGTTCCGGTTTGAGCGCCAGATCGTCGATTCCCTGATCATGCGGCACGTCGTGACCGAAGAGGGAAAGCGTCTCGGCTTGAACGCGTCGGCCGGCGAAATCGAACAAAAGATTCTTGAAAACCCGGTTTTCCGCGAAAACGGCAAATTTATCGGCCAGGCCCGCTATCAGGGCTTGCTCGCGCAAAACAATCTGACCGTGGATGATTTCGAAGCCGGAGTTCGCGATGAAATCGTGAGCGAAAAGCTTCGAAGCTTCGTCACCGCTGCCGTAAACGTCACCGACAAAGACGTCGAGAAGGAGTACAGGCGGCGTAACGAGAAAGCCAAACTCGACTACTTCGTAATCGACGGCGCAAAGCTCCAGGACAAGGTAACCGTCAGCGACAAGGATCAGCGCGACTATTACGAGAAGAACAAAGCCAAGTACTCGGTTCCCGAGAAGCGCCAGGCCAAATATATTTTCGTCAGCTCGCTTTCGATGCGGGCGCAGGTGCAGGTAACCGACGATGAACTGCGCCAGTTTTACGAACAACACAAACCCGAATACGATTTACCCGCACGCGTCTCGGCGCAGCACATCCTCTTCAAGACTCAGGGCAAGAAACCCGAAGAAATAGAAGCGATCCGTCAGAAGGCCCTCCAGGTCCTGGAGCGCGCAAAGAAGGGCGAAGACTTCGCGAACCTTGCCAAGCAGTTCTCGGAAGATACGTCCGCCTCCAACGGCGGCGACCTCGGGTCATTCGGACGTGGTCAGATGGTTCCGGAATTCGAGCAGGTTGCCTTCAGCCTGAGCCCCGGCGCAATCAGCGATCTGGTTCAGACGCAGTTCGGTATTCACATCATCAAAGTCAACGAAAAGCAGGAAGGTCGCTCCCGTCCTTTCGAAGAAATGAAGGAAGCCGTCCGGCCGATCGTCTCGACCCGCAAAGCGGAGCAAAAAGCCAGCGATGTGGCGCAGCAGATCGCCGTCGAGCTTGTAAACAACAAAGACTTCAATGCCGTGGGACAAAAGTTCGGCGCAGAGATCAAAGACACGCCGCTCATGGAACAGGGACAGCCGATACCGGAACTCGGAAATGCCTCCGAACTGCAGCGCCGAATGTTCACCATGGCCAAGGGCGAGATCGGAACGGCAATTCAGGTCGAGCGCGGCTATGTCATTCCGATGCTGGCCGAAATCGCTGCCGGACATCCGGCCTCATTCGAAGAAGCGAAAGACAAGGTCGTCGCGGACGTAAAGGCCGAAAAAGCCCGCGAGCTCGCCGCTGCGCAGGGCAAACAGGTTGAAGAACTGATCAAGGGCGGCAAGGACCTGGCCGCCGCCGCAAAAGCCGTCGGTGCGGAAATCAAGACCAGCGAACTGCTCACGCGCGGGGCATCTTTGCCGGAGTTCGGTCCGATTCCGGACCTGGAAAAGGAGATGTTCTCTCTTCCGCTCGGCAAAGCGGGTACGCCATCGACCATCTCCGGAAAGACCCTGGCGTTTGCCGTGAAGGAACGCCAGGAAATCAATCCGGAAGAGATGA
>QHXD01000167.1:20567-22331 GCA_003223895.1 Acidobacteriota bacterium | reverse complement strand
CCTCTGGATTGGATGGCGCCAAGGGAACCCAAATAGAGGGTCGGCAGGACGACCAGAAGGACCGCGGTGATAACGATGGGGTAACGATCTTTGGCCATGATTTTGTAGATTCTAGCCGTAACCGGGGACGAGGTCAGCAGGAAATGATGCCGTGTTCTTCAAACTTCTCAAGATCGTCGGGGTGATCTTCGAGATGGCGGCGGACGGCGCGAACGGCCAGGTGCCGCATCAGGAAGCCATAAGGAACCATGAGCGCAAATACGAGAAGGCTAAGAGCGTAGAACCTCTTCAGGACCAGGGCCATAGGAACGACGATAAACAGGACCATCAAGTTGTTGAGGAGAGCGCCGGCGGCCTCGTTCTTTCGCCACCAGTAATTGGCTTCTACGCCGCTACCGGGAAACCTGGGCTCCCTTGCCCCAGAGGGCTTTCAGGTCGTGAATGCCCGTCATCTGGTGGGGACCGTAGTCTGAGCCCTGCAACCGGACGTCGCCAAGGTTGGCTCGAATGAAGCTGGCAAGGTCGAGCGCACGCTTGTGGATCGTCTTCTCGGTCGACTTGGGAATGTTGGGATCAAACAACAGCAGGTCCACTTCTTCATCGTCTTCGTTCCATTCCCACACACCGACCACGCGCCCGTCCCGGACAATTGTCGCGAGCGGGTCGTTGATGAGTTTTCCCTTCCATCGAGAGAAAGGTTTGTCGGCATGCTCGGCGGGAACGAATCGATCGACAACCTCGCGTTGTCCCTTCAGATACGTGTCGCGATACGGAATGAAGCTGATGGCGCCCTCTGCTGGAGTAAAAGCGATGAATTCGTCAAGATCGGTTTCGCTGATGAGGAACTCGTCTTTTGTTCCTTCAACCGCAATCGGAACCAGCCTGGGTTTGACTTCGGCCGCTGCCCGAATGGCATCGGTCACATTGATTCCGGCCCACCACGCGAAGTCCTTGACTCGCGCCGGAGACTCGGCCCTGAAGTACTGTGTAGCGAGCTGAGCGAAGGCTTCCTCCATCCGCAGGTTGAATGGATCGGCCTCAGGCAGGAGGTTGGACGTCAGTGCCAGCGAGTAAGACGTGGAATCCAGCCGCTTCTTGGACTGTTGCTTGATCAGCTTTCCTTCTTCCTTCAGAAGATTGATCGCCAGTGAAAGGCTGTTCGTAAGACCAATGCGTTTGAGGTCCGGTCCGAAGTCCCGTACCAGGCTGGGGGGCATAGCCTGCTGAATCTGTTCCGGAGTCCTGGATGCGGATTGAACCGTCTTCAAAATGGACGATTTGAGCCGCTCCATTTCGATTTCGTTGATCGGCATTTGCTGGCGTGCCTGCTTGCTAAGTTCCGTGAACGTTCGTGTGCGGATCCGCAACGCGACGGACGCCTGATCGCGAGGCACCAGCATCGTGCAACCCCGCAGCGTCTCGAGCTGCACCAGCTTGCGTTCATCGAAGACCAGACGATTCAAATCGTCTGCCTTGAACGAAGACAAGCGTGCCCAGAGTGCGAGATACGGAGTTGAACAGCCTGGCGAGTAGATCCAGCCGACAGACTTGATCAAATCGACAATGTTCTTCGAGGCAAAAGGACGATCAAGGAATTGGCGGTGCATCCTCCAGGAATTGACCTGCTCGAGGGATATGGGCTTTTTGACCTTAGAACTGGTCATACAGAACTAACACTCGTCTCCCGGCACGAGGCCTAATTAATTGTAGTTTTCGCTACGGGGTCTCGTCAATGGAGCTACTCTTCTTGAGCCTTCGCAATGT
>QHXD01000167.1:0-20561 GCA_003223895.1 Acidobacteriota bacterium | reverse complement strand
ATATGTCAGAAAGTCGCTCACTTCTATTCTAACCTTCCGAGAATGAAATTAGAAAGGCGGGCTAAAGCCCGCGACTACATTGAGGAGCCATTTTGCGGATCGCGTCCCCAATGTAGTCGCGGGCTTAAGCCCGCGTTTACTCCAAAGATTCTCCTTGCTAACCCACACGTCCTTCATGTAAGTAAGTACTTACTCCAATTGTAAGTGAGTACTTACTTATGAAACACGACCGACGGCAAGAGATTCTGACCGCAGCGATGGAACTCTTTGCGAAGAAGGGCTTTCGCGGGACAACGACTCGAGATCTCGCAACCCACGCGGAAGTCAACGAAGCCATCATTTTCCGGCATTTCAATACGAAAGAAGAGCTGTACAGCGCCATTCTCGAATGCAAGGCGGGAGAGAATCGGGAGGCGTTGGTCGAAGAGATCGAACGGCTCGCCACCGGCACAGACGACGCAAAATTTTTTGAAACCTTATTTACAAAGTTCCTGGAGAGGCACGAGCACGATACCAACTTTCTCCGGCTTCTTCTTTTTAGCGCCCTTGAAGGCCATCAGCTCTCGGAAATGTTCGTGTCCACGCTCGATGCACGAAATCCAATTGCCAGCTACATCCGGCGGCGAATCAATGAAGGGGCTTTTCGTCAAGTGAATCCTGAGCTTGCCACAAGGGCCCTGTTCGGAATGTTCTTTAGTTTTGTGCTGACGCAGGAAGTGCTTGGTTTCAAAAAGATTCACTCCCATGACCGCGAAGAAGTCGTACGCACGTTCGTCTCAATCTTTCTATCTGGAATCACCAAGGAATAAATCTCATGCCGATTTTGCTCTTACTCATACTCCTCCTATTTGTCCCCGCTTGTTCCAATACAAATCCGCCGGTTGCTGAGCTGGCCGAGGCCGCGAGCATGCCCCGCTCCCTGTCCGTGGAGACCGTAAAAGCGGAAGTCCGCGAACTGCAGCGCTCGGTGGCAGCCGTCGGCACGCTGGATCCCAATGAAGAAGTAGTGGTCAGTAATCAAGTCGAAGGAACGGTGGACAAGCTATTTGTGGATCTGGGTGACGCGGTTCGAGCAGGCCAGGTCATCGCGCAACTGGATACGCGCGAGCTGGAGCTGGCTGTGCACCAGCAACAGGCGGCGCTGCAGCAGGAGCTTGCCCGGCTCGGTCTTGCGGACGCGAACGCTGCGGTGGACGAAGCAGCGACCAGCCAGGTACGCCAGGCGGAAGCCACATTTGCAGAAGCGAAACTTCGGCTGGAGCGGACCCGGCGGCTTGCCGAGGAAGGTGTCGTCGCGAAGCAACAGCTCGATGAACAACAGGCACGATACGACGTCGCCGATGCGGCAGTTCGTTCGGCGCGCGAGACGGTCCGCAATATTCGTGCGACGATCGCGGCGCGTAAAGCCGCTCTCTCGCTTGCAGAAAAGAAACTGGCCGACGCGAGGATCACGGCTCCGATTGCCGGCTTCATAAAGGATCGGGCCGTTACCGAAGGGCTGTATCTGCGAGCGAACAGCCCGGTTGTGACAATCGTCCAGAACAGTCCGTTGAAACTCCGTGTGGACGTCCCCGAGAGTGCTGTCGCGTTCATGCGCAGCGGCCGTCTGGTGGAGTTCCACGTCGATGCCTTTCCGGATCGGACATTTGAAGGAAGAGTCTCGCGCCTGTCGCCTTCGGTCGACCAGGAGTCGCGAACTCTGAAGCTTGAAGCATTGGTCAACAATCCCGTAGGCGTTCTCAAACCAGGTTTCTTCGCGCGGGTAACTATCCAGACAGATCGCAAGGACAAGGCCGTCGTCATACCTGCCGGCAGTCTGAGTACGTTCGCCGGTCTCGAGAAAGTGTTCGTCATCGAGAACGGCAAGGTGGCCGAGCGCATCGTTCGCACGGGTGAACAGTTGGGCGACCACATCGAGATTGTCGAAGGTCTCAAAGAAGGCGAATTGATCGCGAAGTCCAACCTCGGAAACCTGCAGCAGGGCCGGGAGGTCTCCGTTCGATGAAACTGGCGGAACTCTGCGTCAAACGGCCTGTTTTTGCGACGATGCTCGTGCTGACATTCGTCGTTCTGGGCCTCTTTTCCTACACCCAGCTTGGAATCGATCAGTTTCCGAAGGTCGATCTTCCGACCGTGACGGTGCGAACCGTGCTGTCGGGGGCCAGTCCGGAGGAAGTGGAGCAACACCATCAGTGGAATCGACGAACTGCGTTCGACCACGCTCGAGGGTGTATCTCTCGTCGTCGTTCAGTTCGTGCTGGATAAGAACGCCGATGTGGGGGCGCAGGAGGTCCGGGATAAGGTTGCCACAGTGACTGGCCTTTTGCCCCGTGATACCCAGACCCCTGTGATCGAGCGTGTGGATTTCGACGCGGCGCCTGTGCTTTCGATTTCTGTGTATGGGAATCGCCCCCTTCGAGAGCTCACCGAGATTGCGGACAAGCAGATCAAGCAGCGTCTCGAATCCGTGCGCGGCATCGGTGCGGTTTCAATCGTCGGCGGCCGCCGGCGCGAAATCCAGCTCTGGCTGGATGCCGGCAAGCTTCAGGCCTATCGGCTGACCATCGATCAGATCCGAAGCGCGATTCGCGCTCAGGACGTCGAGATTCCGGGCGGCCGAATCGACCAGGGTCCGAACGAGCTGGTTTTGCGAACGCTCGGGCGGGTCGAGAAAGTCCGGGATTTCGAAAATCTGGTTGTCGCGACGGTCAAAGGAACGCCGGTTTATCTGCGTGACGTCGCCAAAGTCGAGGACGGCTTTGAAGAGCCGCGCAGCCTCGCCCGGCAGGACGGAAATCCCGCCGTATCTTTGCTTGTGCAGAAGCAGTCCGGAACAAACACGGTTCGCGTTGCGGACACGATCAAGGAACGGCTTGCCGAGCTGCGTTCGCAGCTTCCGCCGGATGTTCATGCGGACGTCATTCGCGACCAGTCCCGCTTCATCAAGGCTTCAGTCGATGCCATCAACGAGCACCTCATCATCGGCGGTCTGCTCGCCGCGATCGTGGTGCTGTTGTTCATGCGGAGTTTCCGAAGCACGATCATCGCCGCAGTCGCGGTTCCGATTTCAATCGTTGCGACATTTACCGCGATGCTCGGTCTCGACATGACGCTCAACAACCTCACGATGCTGGGATTGACCCTTGCTGTGGGTATCGTGATCGACGATGCGATCGTTGTCCTGGAGAACATCTGTCGTTACATTGAAGAAGAAGGCTACTCGCCAATGCGTGCCGCCGTTGCAGCGACGGAGGAAATTGGCCTGGCTGTCATGGCGACCACTCTTTCGCTGGTCGTCATTTTCCTGCCGGTGGTTTTCCTGGGTGGGATTCCCGGCCGCTTCCTGAAGAGCTTCGGCTTGACTATGGCCGTGTCGATCCTGGTGTCAATGCTTGTGAGCTTCACGCTGACCCCGATGCTGAGCTCGCGTTTCCTGAGGAAGAGTGGCGGCCATAAATCCAAGGACTCGGGTTTTTATCGGATCATCGATCGCAGCTACGGACGAATGCTCGAATGGGCCCTCGCTCACCGCGCGATCATGGTCGGATTCTTTGTTCTGTCGGTCGTGTCGATCTATCCATTAGGCAAGCTCGTCGGAACGGACTTTTTTGCGCAGGACGATCAGAACGAATTCGAAATCGTCATCAAGACGCCGGACGGCACGTCTCTCGCCGGTACGGATGCCGTGATTCAGAACATTGAGAAAGAAGCGTGGAAGGTTCGCGGCGTGAAACATGTTCTCTCAACAATCAATTCGGGAGGCAGCTCAGGTGTCACGGATGGATCTGTATACGTCGCTCTTTCCGATCTGACCGAGCGGAAATTTACCCAGTTCGACGTCATGGCAGACGCCCGCGCGATGATGAAGGACAGATTTCCGGCTTTGCGCGTTGCGGTCCAGCCGGTGCAGGGAGTAAGCGGAGGCGGTTTCCGCGCGCAGTCGGTTGTGTTGAACGTTCGGGGTCCTGATCTCAAGGAACTCGAGAAGTATTCCAGTCAGATTCTTCAGATCATGCGCTCCACCCCAGGTCTCGTGGACCAGGACACAACATTCTCGATTGGTAATCCCGAAGTCCACGTTCATATCGATCGTGCCAAGGCGGCCGACCTCGGAGTCCGGGCCACCGACGTAGCAACAGCTCTTCGAACGATGGTGGCCGGGGAAGAGGTTTCGAAGTTCAAGGACTCGGACGAGCAGTATTCCGTGGTGCTGCGCGTGTCGGCCGGCGATCGCGACCGGCCCGAAAAGATCAGCAATCTGTGGATACCTTCGACCCGCCTTGGACAGGTGCAATTGTCAAATTTCGCTTCGCTCGAAAAGAATATCGGTCCAACGACGATCGAGCGGCAGGCGCGCGAGCGTCAGGTCACACTGGTCGCAAATACGGAGAACAACGTCGGCATCGGTGACGCCGTTAACCTGCTGGGGGCGAGGCTGGGTGCGGTCCAGATGAAACCGGGATACACAGCCGAATTCACCGGGCGGGCCAAAACCCTCAACGAACTGCAACAGAGCTTCATCCTGGCCTTCCTGTTCTCGGCGATCTTTATGTATATGGTCCTGGCGGCCCAATTCGAAAGCTATCTGCATCCCATTACGATCATGTTGTCGCTGCCGCTCAGTGTTCCATTCGCCTTGTTTTCCCTTTGGGCCGCTCACTCGCGCCTGGATCTGTTCAGCGGTCTCGGCATTTTGTTGTTGTTTGGAATTGTGAAGAAGAACTCAATTCTTCAAATCGATTACACGAATACGCTGCGGGCCCGAGGGATGTCGAGACAGGAGGCCATTATTAAGGCGAATCACGCCCGGCTTCGTCCAATTCTGATGACGACTCTGTCAATTGTGGCCGGGATGATTCCCATAGTACTGAGCCGCGGGCCGGGTTCCGGCTCGCGGGCTCCCATCGGTATAGTGGTGACAGGCGGGCAGTTATTATGCCTGCTGTTGACGTTGCTGTTTACGCCTGTGGCGTACTCCCTCTTCGACGACCTCGTTGTTCGTTACCGAAAAACCGCTGCTGTTTACAACGATGCGGCCGAGCCGATGAAAGCCGATTAGTTCTGTAAACATGTGTTGTGACGTAATTTGTGGGTACGCTGGATCGTAGTTGACTATATGAGACGACTGTTGACTAGAAGAAATGCGCTGCTGGCATCGGGCCTCCTGATGGTTGCCGTGATTCTGACCTTTGCCGCCAGACACCAGAAGGCCGCGGCGGCGGGCTACTTTACCGCTTCCGTTGAAAACGGGCCGCTGCGCAACGTTGTGAATGCCACAGGTGTGGTTCAGACGGTAGTGACCGTTCAGGTCGGCAGCCAGGTTTCCGGACAGGTTGAAGAGCTGTACGCGGACTACAACTCCGTTGTAAAGCGCGGCCAGCTTCTGGCGAAGCTCGATCAGCGAAATTTTGAGGCGCAGATGGAAAACGCGCGCGCCAACGTAGCTGCAGTCCAGGCTCGAGTTCGCAGCGCCGAGGCGGACCTGAAAACCCAGGCCGCGAATTTGCTCAGCGCGAAAGCGAATCTGGAGGCAGCCCGCGTGGCTCGCGACAATACCGCCACGCTTTTTCAGCGCTCGGCAGAACTCAGTACAAAGGGTGTGGTTTCCAAGAATGACTATGACAATTCCAAAGCGAATGCGGATTCAGCTCAGGCGAAATTCGAGCAGGCACAGGCTGCGGTAGCACAGGTTGAAGCGCAGGGTAACGCTTCAACGGCCCAGGTGGAGCAGGCCAAGGCGCAACTCCAGCAGGCTGTCGCCGACCTGAACAGGGCACAGCTCAATCTGGACTACTGCAACATTTATTCACCGGTTGACGGCGTCGTGATTTCCCGCAATATCGATGTCGGCCAGACGATCGCGGCCAGCCTCCAGTCGCCGACGCTTTTTTCCATCGCGAATGATCTGTCGCGGATGCAGGTGAATGCCAGCGTGGATGAAGCGGACATCGGCAATATTTCGGACCAGGCAAACGTGAGGTTTACCGTCGATGCCTATCCGAACGATGTCTTCCGGGCACACATTTCTGAAATACGTCTGAGCCCCCAGACCGTTCAGAACGTTGTGACCTACAGCGTCATCCTCGGCATCGACAATTCCGACCTGAAACTCAAGCCCGGGATGACCGCGAACATCACGATTACAGTGGATCAGCGCGACAATGCGGTCAAAGTACCGAACGCGGCCCTGCGTTACACGCCTCCGGGCCTGCGCCGCGAGGAATCCAGGCCCGAGCGTGGACTGGCCGCACCCGATCAAGCTTCACAGGGTTCAGCTCCGGCGGGCAGAAGAGGCGATTCGACGGCGCCTGCGCAGCTGGCCCCCGGACAAAAGTGGAACCCCTCGGACAAGATCAAATTTGTACAGCCAAGGCGAGCCATGCAGCGTCCCAGTATGGTTTTTGTCCTGAATGCGCAGCAGAAACCTGAACCCCGAAATATTGTTCTGGGTATCACTGATGGCACCGCCACCGAAGTTGTATCCGGCGACCTGAAACCGGGCGATATGGTCGTTATAGGAGACAGCTCACAGCCCGCAACGGGTCCCGCGCAAGGTCAGCGTGGCGGCGGGGGCTTTGGCCCATTCGGGTTCGGCGGCGGCGGCCGCGGTCGAGGTAACTAAAGGTCATGCTCGAGACACTTTCACAAAAGCGTGAACCGGCTTTGGCGGATGGCGATGCCGTCATTCGCCTGAGTCATGTTCACAAGATTTACCCGATGGGCGACTTCGAGGTTCATGCGCTTCGGGGTATTTCGCTGGAGATCAAACGCGGCGAGTTTGTAGCAATCATGGGCCCGTCGGGTTCGGGCAAGTCGACGATGATGAACATCATCGGGTGTCTGGATCGGCCCACGAAAGGGCACTATTTTCTTGAAGGGGTGGACGTTTCGACTGTCGACAAACCCGGTCTGGCAGACATTCGGAATAAGAATGTCGGCTTCGTTTTTCAGAGCTTCAATCTGGTACCCCGGACATCCGCTCTTGAAAACGTGGAGCTGCCGCTGATCTATGCGGGCGTGTCGTCAAACGAGCGCATCCGCAGGGCGCGAGAGGCCCTGGCAACCGTGGGCCTGGCGGACCGGGAACGGAACATGCCGAACCAGCTCTCTGGGGGGCAGCAGCAGCGGGTCGCCCTGGCCCGCGCATTGGTCAACAATCCCGCCATCATTCTTGCGGATGAACCGACGGGGGCGCTCGACACGCGGACTTCTGTCGAAGTGATGGAAATCTTCCAGCGGTTGAATCGTGAGCGCAGTCTCACACTCATCATCGTGACTCACGAACCGGATATCGCGCAGTACGCGGGTCGCATCATTCAATTCCGCGACGGCCGCATTCGCCGGGATATTCCAGTCGGGAACAGGAAGGATGCCGCACAAATCCTGAGAGAGCTGCCTCCGGAATCCGAAGAAGAGGATTACGATGAAGATGAACCTGTTCGCGATACTTAAGGTCGCGTTTCGCGCTCTCGGACGCAACAAGCTGCGCACGGCGCTGACGATGCTCGGCATCATCATTGGCGTGAGTGCGGTTATCGTGCTTGTGTCTATTGGCCAGGGCGCCCAGTCCATGGTGCTGGACCAGATCAGCAACATGGGCAGCAACATGATCTTTGTCATGCCCGGCAACCTGAACTTCGGCGGCGCGAGCATGGGAATGGGCGCAGCGAGCACGCTCACCGACGAAGACGTTTTGGCAATGGAACGTGAGATTCCCACGATCGCGGCCGCATCTCCGGGCGTGAACGCATCGGGGCAGTTGGTGTTTGGTAATCAGAACTGGTTCGTTCGCATGCAGGGTACCAACGAAAAGTTTCCCCGGATTCGAAATTGGAATGTCGAACAGGGTGAATTCTTCACCGAGGGTGACGTCCGATCGTCTGCCAGGGTCATCGTTCTGGGCAAGACGGTCAGTGACAAGCTTTTTCCGGGACTCGATCCCATTGGGCAAACGATTCGCGTTCGCAACCTTCCATTTCGCGTCGTGGGTGTACTTGCCGCCAAGGGACAGTCGATGGTTGGCCAGGACCAGGACGATACGGCTGTCATTCCGTACACCACCGCCCAGAGGAAGCTGCTCGGCCAGCAGATCCCGTCGATAAATCAGGCCATGATATCGGCAATCAGCCAGGAGGCGACGGGAGTCACACAAAACCAGATCACTGTTTTGCTGCGACAGCGGCACAAGATTCCGGCAAGCGAATCGGACGATTTCTTTGTCCGCAACATGACCGACGCTGCGAATACATTCGAACAGCTCACGACGATCATGACGCTGCTGCTGGGAAGTATTGCAGCCATCTCGTTAGTCGTCGGCGGCATTGGAATCATGAACATCATGCTGGTTTCCGTGACGGAGAGAACCCGTGAAATCGGCATTCGCATGGCCGTCGGAGCAAGACCCAATTACGTCCGCCTGCAGTTTTTGATGGAGTCCGTAGCGCTGAGCTTGATGGGTGGCCTGATCGGTGTAATCATCGGAGGTGCTTTGGCCGCGGTTGTTTCCAGGGTACTTGGCTGGCCCACGCTGGTTTCAGCTCTTTCGGTTTTGATTTCGTTCGCGTTCGCTACCGCGATCGGCGTTTTCTTCGGCTACTATCCCGCGCACAAGGCGGCAGCCCTGGATCCGATCGAAGCCCTGCGTTACGAGTGACGAATTAACTTGTTTGCCTGCCTTTTTTCGAGGAGTCCCAAATGAAAATAGCGAGAATCGTGTCATTGGCCGTCGTGTTCCAATTGGCGTGCAATTCGACCCCTGCCCGGGCAGAGAACTTTGTCGAACAGTTCCTGAACCGCTATCGTCCGGCGAAGGTCGATTTTTCGACCACTCCGGCAATCCAGAGACAGGAACTGGAGGATCTCATACGCAGCGGTCAACTCCAGCTGACAATTGGTGATGTGGTCAACCTCATGCTCGAGAATAACCTCGATATTGGTGCGAACCGCCTCACTCCTCGTTCATCGGAATATCTGATCGAGACGCTATACGGCGTGTTTGAGCCGACATTGCGCTTGCAAGCAACGGTGAACCGCAACACAACACCCTCCACAAGTGTGTTGGCGGGCTCCGCCAGCGGCATCAATCTGTTGAGCGGGCAATATTTGATTGGTTTTTCGCAGACGCTGGAAACCGGCACGAACGTCGCTGTTGATTTCAACGTCAGTCGAACCTCATCGAATAACGGATTCAACACGTTCAACCCTGCGTACAACGGCACGATCCGGTACTCATTTAACCAGCACCTCCTGCGTGACTTCGGCCGGCTCAATAACACCCGGCCTATTCGAATTGCCCGCAACAACGAAAAGATCTCGGAGAGCCAGTTCGAACGCCAGGTGATCGATCTGGTGGCGCAAGGACAGCGTACCTATTGGGACCTCGTTTTCGCGGCCGAAGACATAAAGGTGAAGCAGCGTTCGAAGGATCTGGCACAGAAGACACTGGGAGATAACAAGATCCAGGTGGATATCGGAACGCTGGCACCGATCGATCTCGTTCAAGCCGAGTCTGAGGTGGCAACGCGTAATGAACAATTGGTCGTGACGACCTACACGCAGGTTCAAACCGAGGATCAGGTCAAAAAGCTGATCACTCCCCAGGCCGACCCCGGATTGGTCTTGGCCAGAGTCACTCCGGTGACGAGTGTCCGGAGGCCAAGCCAGTCCGACGTCCTGCCGGTTACAGAGGCCATCAAGGTTGCTCTCGAAAACAGGTCCGAGATGAAGCAGCTTCAATTGGATCTGGAGAACAAGAACATCGACGTTCAATACACGAAAAACCAATTGCTTCCCACTGTCGATCTCATTGGTTCGTATACGCAAAATGGCGTTGGTGGCACGAAAACCGTTCGTGCCGGTTTCTTTGATCCGAACGCCCCGATCATCTCGACGACAACAGGTGGTCTCGGAGATACCCTGGCGCAGCTTTTCGGCTATAACTATACCGGCTATGCCGTGGGTATCTCGGCCCAGATTCCGTTGCGCAACCGCGCAGCACGGGGTGACAACGCCCGGGCGGTTACGGAAAAGCGCATTGCCGAGAACCGCATTAACGCACAGGCACAGCAGATTGCTCTCGAGGTGCGAAATGCGCTTACTCAAGTCGATATGAATAAAGCAAGAATCGAGACAGCGGAGAAAGCGAGAGAATTGGCAGAACGCCGGCTCGAGGCCGAACAAAAGAAATTCGATCTGGGCGCGTCCACTATCCGGTTCGTACTCGAGGAACAGCGGAATGTCGCTGAGGCTCAGACAAACGAACTTCAGGCGCTGGTAAACTATACGAAAGCCCTCGTGGATACGGATCGCGCCATGGGTATGACGCTCAAGAAAAACAATATCGAGATCGAAAAAACGCTCAGGAGTGCGAACTAGGGCGCGGGCTAAAGCCCGCGACTACATTTCATTTCGGCTCGAAATGCCGTTCCCAACGTAGTCGCGGGCTTTAGCCCGCGTTTTGTTATACTTTTCGGTTTCATACTCAAACCGGGAGAGCTGGAGATGTCGTATTTGCCGGAAGTCTTTGAGCGGGCCGTGGAGGCCCATCGATCGCGAGTCGCTCTGGTCGAAGAAAGTAAGCAATGGACGTTTGCGGAATTGTTGGACGAAGCGAACCGGGTTGCCGCGCTTGTGAGGGAAAGGGTAAAGGGCGACGCCGTCGGAATTCTCCTGCTGAATTCTCAAAGATACATCGCTACGATGCTGGGTGTCTGGAAGGCCGGCAAGACCGTTGTTCCCCTGAATTACCTCCTGCCGCCGGGGGAATTGGGTTTTATCGTCAAAGATTCGGGCATGTCTGCGATCATTTCTTCCCAGTTTTTCGCGCAGTCCCTCGCAGCCCTCAAACCGCTGTTCGGTGACAGGGGCGTCATCCTGATGGCGGATGACCCCGGTTTCACAGCGATGTCGCCCGGCGGTATTCCGGCCGAATATCGCGATCCTGCTTTGTACCTTTACACATCCGGAACAACGGGGCGGCCAAAGGGCGTTATCCTGACCCATGACAACCTTGCCGCGAACGTCGAGTCCTGTCAGAAGGCGGACAAATTTGATCACAACGACGCCTTCCTTTGCCTCCTTCCGTTCTTCCACACGTACGCCATTACAGGAACGTTTGGTTTCAGCCGATGAAGGTCATGAGTCTCATTCAGGATCAGAAGATAAGTGTGCTTCTGGCGATTCCATCGATGTACAGGGTTATGGCGGCGACCGAGGGGGATTTCAAGGTATCCTCTGTTAGATTCCCGATCTCCGGGGGCGAACCGCTTCCGATCCCTGTTGCCGAAGCCTTTGAGAGGCGGTTTGGCGTTCCGATCTTCGAGGGGTATGGTCAGACCGAGGCCGCGCCGGTTGTCACCTTGAATGTTCCTGCCGCGCGTAAACTGGGAACAATCGGAAGAGCCCTGCCCGGCATCGATCTCGCGATCTGGGACGAGCACAATCGTTTTCTGCCTGCCGGCGACGTCGGCGAAATCATGGTCCGCGGCCGCAACGTGATGCAGGGTTATCATCATCTGCCGGAAGAGACAGCGAAGACGATCACCGACGGCTGGCTCCACACCGGCGACCTTGGAAAACTCGACGAGCAAGGTTTTGTAACCATCAAGGGAAGGAAGAAGGATCTGATCATTTCAGCGGGCGAAAATATCTATCCCCGCGAAATCGAGGAAGTTCTGGCGCAGCATCCGAAAGTGAAAGAAGTTGCTGTGATCGGTGTGAAGGATGAGGTTCGGGGCGAAGTCCCGAAAGCCTTCGTTATTGCACGCGAAGGCATCGAACTGGATGAGAAGGAATTGCGGACATTTTGCCGTGAGAACCTCGCCGGTTACAAAGTTCCGAAGTATATTGAGGTGGTCGCGGATTTGCCGCGTAGTCCGACGGGCAAGGTTCTGAAGCGGATGCTTTCCAGGTCGGCCTGAAACTGTAGCGGCGGTCTGTGACCGCCGCTACAGTGGATGAGATGTTGATTTCGCTTGAGCGGAATGTATAATTTCTCTCTTATTTTTGGTTTTCCGGCATAACACACCACAAGGAGACTGTATGGCATACATCATTTGCGAACCGTGCATCGGCACCAAGGACACGGCATGCGTGGACGCGTGCCCGGTGGATTGCATCCATCCAAAGAAGGATGAGCCTGAATTCGAGGCCGCTACGATGCTCTATATTCACCCTGAGGAATGCATCGATTGTGGTGCTTGCGAGCCGGCCTGCCCGGTGACCGCTATCTTTCCCGAAGATAACGTTCCGGAGCAATGGAATCAGTACATCCAGATGAATTACGAACACTACGGGAAATCGAAGTAAAAAGCACAAAGAAGCCAGAAGCCGAGAAGCCAGAAGCCAGAATAAGGAACAGTTCATTCTGGCTTCTGGCTTCTCGGCTTCTGGCTTCCTTTAAACTATTTCTATGGCAGAAACAAATATTGAATCCCTGCTCAAGGAGCAACGAGTATTCCCGCCGAGTCCCGAATTTTCCAGGCACGCACACATTCACAGCCTCGAGGTGTATGACTCCATTTCGAAGCGCGCGTTCGACGATCCGGAAGGTTTCTGGGCCGATATCGCGTCGGAACTGCACTGGTTCGAGCCCTGGGAAAAGGTGCTCGAATGGAACGCGCCTTTCGCCAAGTGGTTCGTGGGTGGAAAGACGAATCTTTCCTACAATTGCCTTGATCGGCATTTGAGCAATCCATCCCGGAAAGACAAGATCGCAATCCTTTGGGAAGGCGAACCGGGCGACGTCCGCGCGCTGAGTTACACGATGCTTCACAAGGAAGTGTGCCGTTTCGCGAACGTCCTGAAGTCTCTCGGCCTCAAGAAAGGTGACCGCGCGACGATCTACATGGGTATGGTGCCGGAACTTGCCGTGGCCATGCTCGCTTGCGCGCGCATGGGCATCACACACAACGTCGTGTTTGGAGGATTCAGCGCGGAGGCGCTCGGGGATCGAATCAATGACTCGCAGTCGAGGGTGTTGATTACGGCAGACGGAGGATATCGTCGAGGATCTGTCGTGCCGCTGAAGAAGAATGCAGACGATGCGCTGACAGCTACTCCGAGTATCGAGAAAGTCATTGTTTACAAGCGGACCGGGGACTCCGTCAACATGGTTCCAGGACGCGATGTGTGGTGGCAGGAAGTGATGGCCGGCGCGGCCGATGAGTTTCCGGTCGAGCCGCTGGATTCCGAGCACCCTTTGTTCATGCTCTATACCAGCGGCACAACGGGAAAGCCGAAAGGTGTGGTGCACACAACAGGCGGGTACATGACCGGCACCTACATCACCACGAAGTGGGTCTTCGACATGAAAGACGAAGACGTGTTTTGGTGTACGGCCGATATCGGTTGGGTGACCGGACATAGTTACGTCGTGTACGGACCGCTGTTGAATGGGGCGACGTCACTGATGTACGAAGGCGCGCCGAATCATCCCGAACCAGATCGCCTGTGGTCGATCGTCGAAAAATACAGAGTCAGCATTTTCTATACGGCACCTACTGCAATCCGGGCGTTTATCAAGTGGGGAGATCATTGGCCGGCCAGGCACAACCTTTCGAGCCTGCGATTGCTGGGAACCGTCGGTGAACCGATCAATCCGGAAGCGTGGATGTGGTATCGAAAGCACATTGGTGATGAGCGTTGCCCTATCGTGGATACGTGGTGGCAGACTGAAACCGGTGCGATGATGGTCTCACCGGTTCCCGGCGCTGTACCGACTAAGCCCGGTTCCGCAACCCGCCCGCTGCCGGGCATCGTGATGGACGTAGTGGACAGGCAGGGAAACTCAGTCGGTGCCAACCAGGGCGGTTTTCTCTACGGAGATCCGGAACGTTACAAGAAACAGTACTGGAGCGAGATTCCCGGAATGTACTTCACGGGTGACGGAGCACGCCGCGACGAGGACGGGTATTTGTGGATCATGGGGCGAATTGATGATGTGATCAATGTATCCGGCCACCGTCTTGGAACGATGGAGGTCGAGAGCGCCCTCGTGAGTCATCCTACGGTAGCCGAGGCCGCCGTTGTCGGACGGCCCGATGAGATGAAGGGCCAGGGCATTGTCGCATTCGTCACACTTGCAGCAGGACATCAGCCGCGGCCGCCGCTCAAAGATGAATTGAAGAATCATGTCGGCAAGAGTATTGGCAGCTTCGCAAAGCCCGATGAAATTCGCTTTACCGACTCGCTTCCCAAGACCCGCAGCGGTAAGATCATGCGCCGTCTGTTGCGCGACCTCGCGGCGGGACAGGCAACAGTTGGAGATACAACCACGCTGGAAGACTTTTCAGTTCTGGCGAAATTAAGAGAAGAAGAGGAATAGGGAACGGAGAACCTTATTAAGGCGGGCTTTTCGCTGGTGGTCCATAACCGCAGTCGCGCCGCCGTCGACGAATTGGTAGAGCAAGGCGCCAGGGAAAGGAATCGTCATGATCCGTCATATCGTGCTGTTCAACCTGAAACCCGACCTCGAAGCGGCGGACCGCGACTGGTTGTTCGGCCAGATCCAAGGTCTAGGCAAGATCGCTTCCGCAAGGAGACTGGCCATCAACAGACTTCTTGATCCCCGTGAAGGCTGGTACAAGGAGAGAATATCCGCCGAGTACGGGTGGGCCCTGACGATGGAGTTCGACGATGAAGACGGTCTCTACGCCTATCAGAAGGACCCCCAACACGTCACGGTGGCTGCAGAAATCCGGAAGCGTGTGACGAATATCAAGGTTGTGGATTTTGTGAACGTGACGACCTTTGCAGGGTAACCAAGAAGAAGTGGCCACAGAGATCAACAATTACATCCGGCAGCACGAGTCTATCATTGTTCCTTTGCACAAGGACTATAACCAGAAAGTTTGGGAGCTATCGCTGTCGGGCAATGAAGAACGCGAGAAGGCCGTAGTTGGCGCGAAAGAGCGCTACCTGAAGGTCTACAACAACCAGCAGGAATTCCAGCAACTGCGGCAGTGGAAGTCTTCCACTGCCCAGCTTGATCCTCTCGCAGCCCGCGAATTCAAGCTGATCTACGACAGCTTCGTTCCGCAACAGATCAACGAGGACGTGTTGCACGATATCGTTCAACGCGAGACTCACATCGAAACGCTCTTCAACACATTCCGCGCAAATTTTGAAGACGGCAAAGCATCAGACAACCAGTTGCGGGAAATTCTGAAAAACGAAATGAACATCTCGCGGCGGCGGGCGGCCTGGGAGGCTACGAAGCAGGTTGGGCATGAGATCGCGCCCAAGGTCCTCGAGCTGCTGGCGATCCGAAATCGGGAAGCGCGGAATCTTGGTTATGAGAATTACTACTCAATGATGTTCGAGCTTCAGGAGCTCGATGAGAAGTGGGTCTTCTCACTGTTGGACCGTCTGGAACATCTCTCCGAGCCTGCCTTCACAGAAATGAAGGCAGAGCTTGATGGCACGCTGAAGCAGAAATATGGAATCACTGAACAGGCAAGCTATCCCTGGCTGTACAGCGATCCCTTCTTTCAGGAATTTCCAACTGCAGGTACGAGCGAATCATTGGATGAGATCTTCAAGGATTCGGACATCGAGGCCTTGACTCGAGCCCACTACAGCAGCATCGGCCTGAATATCGATGATTTGCTCCGCCGCGCCGACTTGTACGAGCGCGAAGGAAAGTGCCAACACGCATTTTGTCTGGACGTGGACCATGAGGGCGATGTTCGCGTCCTGTGCAATATCCGCAAGAACGAACGCTGGATGAGCACCATGCTCCACGAGTTCGGTCATGCCGTATACGATAAGTACAACGATCCCGCGCTTCCATTTTTCCTGCGTACTCCCGCCCACGTCCTGACCACCGAAGCAATTGCAATGCTCAATGGACGTATGTCGAAGAGTCCCGAGTGGCTCAGCAGGATCGGCGGCCTTTCGGAAGCCGACGCGAAACGGGTCAGCGCAAGCGCTTTGACGACGCTCCGTTCTGAAATGTTGATTTTCCTGCGCTGGGCGATCACGCTGGTGCGCTTCGAGCGGGAGCTTTACCGGAATTCCGGTCAAAACCTGAATCGGCTGTGGTGGGAATGTGTGGAGCAGTTCCAGAAGGTCACACCGCCACCGGATCGCGATCGGTCGGACTGGGCGTCGAAGATTCATCTGGCCACGTCGCCGGTGTACTACCAGAACTACATCCTGGGTGAGCTGATGGCCTCACAGCTCCTGCGCTACATCCATCGGGAGGTTGTGAAGTCGGAAAGCTACGTCGGGAATCCGGAAGTGGGCCAGTACCTGGTGGAGAGAGTATTCAAACCGGGAGCGCGTTACGACTGGAATACGATGCTGAAGAAGGCGACAGGCGAGGACTTGAACCCTGAACACTTTGTTGCGCAGTTTGTGTAGGTCACTATGAACGCGGGCTGAAGCCCGCGACTACATTGGGAACCAGTTCTCGTTTAAATGTAGTCGCGGGCTTCAGCCCGCGTTGTAATTTCTGGCTTACGGCTTCAGGCTTCGCGCGTACGACAAGTAACTCTTCGCAAGCTGCTCGTTACTTTCGACGTATTGCTTCCACTGCTCGTCGGAATACCCGTTCTGCGGAGGCTGAGTTTTCAGGCGGGCAGTAATGTCCACAGCCTTCTGCGCGTACTGGACAGCACGATCCAGATTCTTTCTCTCGAGCGAATATGCCCGGGAAAGGGTCAGCAGCCCATTCAGGTTTTCGGCATCGACTTTGATCAGTTTCTCACCGGTCTCGATGATCTTCGTCTGATCGTTCTTCTGCTGATAGATCGTCATCTGCAGCAGGTACACCTCTCTCAATGCCTTGGACTGCGGGTACTGCTTCTCAAAGTCGTTGAGCAGTGTGATCTTGGCGTCAACGTTGTTCTCCGCGTCGATTAGTTGAAAAGCCTTATCTTCGGGACTCCCAGCAATTACTTGCGCGCTCAAATTGGGGACCAGTCCCCAGACAAAGACAACACACAGCGTCAAAATGACTTTTGTCTTCATTTGGTTACTCCTCTTAGACACTCCTGACTGACCGGGTAGGGTTGCACTCTATCAGAACTCACCGGAGCCCTGACAAGTTTTTTCGGTATCTGGCTCGGTCTTAAGGGAAGATGCCCAGTTGTTCGTAGGTGAGCGCCACTTTCTTGATGGCGATAATGAAGGCTGCAGTCCGCATGCTTTCTTTGGGGACCTTCGTCAGATGCACTTCGCGTATGCCCCGGTAGGCGCTGACCATGGTTTCCTCCAGTCCGGAGTTCACGAGGTCAATTTCTTCCGGACCGCGCACGAGAAACTTTTTGTCGTCGTCCGGAACCGGCTTGCCGATCATCTTTTCGATTGTGGCGACCAGCTTTTGGTTCCTGATCTCCTCGAGGTGCTTCTGGAGGCGGCCGAACCGCATATGCGACAGATTTTTGCCCCATTCGAAATAAGAGACGGTCACGCCGCCGGCATTCAGAAAAATATCTGGAAGGATGAACACGCCCCGCGCGTGCAGCCGGTCCTCAGCGCCTGGGGTCGTGGGGCCGTTGGCGGCTTCGGCGAGGACCTTGGCGTTGATGCGATCGCAGTTGTCCAACGTAACCTGATTCTCGAGGGCGGCAGGAATGAGGATGTCGCAGGGAATATCCCAAATGGCGTCCGGATTCGGGAGTGTTTCGGCGCCGGGGAAATTCTTGATGGAGCCTGTTTCCTGGCGAAACTGGTTCAGTTCTTCGATCGGAATGCCATTAGGGTTGTATACCGCGGCGTCATATTCCGAGATGCCGAGGATCTTGCACCCATCTTCCTCCGACAGAAATTTTGAAGCGTAGTAACCCACGTTACCGAAGCCCTGGAAGACCACCGTCTTTCCTTCCAATCCGGTGCTGAGCCCCAGCTTCTTCAGGTCTTCGCCATGCTGAAACGCCTCGCGTATGCCGAACTGGACGCCTCGGCCGGTTGCTTCGCGGCGGCCGTGGATGCCGCCTTGTGCCACGGGCTTGCCGGTGCAGCAGGCGAGGTTATCAATGCCGCCGGGATTGAACGTATCGTACGTGTCGGCCATCCAGGCCATTTCACGCTCGCCCGTACCGACGTCGGGACCCGGCACATTCTCGCCCGGACCCATGTACTCCTTTCGAATCAGCTCGGCTGTGAATCGTCTCGTGATCTTCTCAAGTTGCTCTTCGTTGTATTTCTTCGGATTGAACCGAATGCCACCCTTGGAGCCGCCAAAAGGCACGTCAACGATGGCGCACTTGTAGGTCATCAGGGCGGCGAGCGCCATGATTTCATCCTGATTCACCAATTCGCTATACCGGATGCCGCCTTTGACAGGTTTCTTATGCTGGCTGTGTTCCGCTCGCCATCCTTCGAAGATCTCGAAGTGATCGCCTCCGAATCGGACTGGGAACTGGAAGTAATAGACGTTATTGCACGCTTTGATCTGGCTGAGAAGAGCGGCATGAATCTTCAAGTATTGCGCGGCCCGGTCGAACTGTTTCGAGACGATCCGGTTGAAATTGAGATCTTCCTTGGTGGCTAGCGTTGTCGGCATTCAAGCTTCTCCTGAATTTATTCTATCCGAAACGCGTTTCCAGATATTCGTCAAGAATCGAGATGAAGTCGTCGACGATCGTGGGTCCTTTGAGAGTCCTCATAAGGCGCCCATCCACGTATACCGGCGCTTTGGGGTCTTCTCCCGTTCCCGGCAGTGATATTCCGATATCTGCGTGCTTCGATTCGCCCGGACCGTTCACAACGCATCCCATCACGGCAATCCTCAGTTTTTCAACACCGGGATAAAGCTGCTTCCAGGCCGGCATTTGCGAATTCAGGTACGTCTGAATATCGTTCGCCATCTCCTGAAAAACCGTGCTGGTTGTTCGGCCGCAGCCGGGGCAGGCGGTCACACGAGGCGAGAAGCTGCGAATGGCTAGACTTTGCAGAACATCCTGGCACGTCCGGACTTCTTCTGTGCGATCTCCACCGGGTGCAGGCGTCAGGCTGACGCGGATCGTGTCGCCGATGCCCTCCTGCAACAGCACGGATAGTGCGGCCGAACTCGCCACAATGCCGCGGCGGCCCATACCGGCTTCGGTCAGGCCAACGTGGAGAGCATAACTGGAACGCGCAGCGAGCTCGCGATATACATCAATGAGGTCCTGAACCCCGGAAACCTTCGCGCTGAGGATGATCCGGTCGTCGGCCATGCCGTAGGATTTCGCCATTTCGGCGGATTCCAGCGCGCTTAGTACCATTGCTTCCATGATGACTTCACGGGAATCCTTTGGATCGCGGCTATGCGCGTTCTCGTCCATCAAGCGCGTGACGAGTGACTGATCCAGCGAGCCCCAGTTCACTCCAATCCGGACGGGCTTTTCGTGTTCGAGCGCGATTTCAATGATCGACCGGAAGTTATCGTCGTGCTGCCGGCCCATTCCGACATTGCCCGGATTGATGCGATATTTATCGAGCGACTCTGCACATTCCGGATATTCATTTAGCAAGATATGACCGTTGTAGTGGAAGTCGCCGATGATTGGAGCAGTGATGTGGCGGTCCCGGAGACGGTGCACGATATCGGGCACCGCCCGTGCGGCTTCGCGCGTATTCACCGTTATACGAACAAGTTCTGAGCCCGCCTGAGCCAGCGCTTCAACCTGGGAAACCGTTCCCCCGACGTCGGCGGTATCCGTATTGGTCATCGACTGAATCGCGATGGGATTTTCACCACCAACCCACACGCCCCCCACGTTTACCGGGATCGACAGGCGTCGCATGATTTCGGCCATACCGAACCATTATATTCGCTATAATGATCGTCCTCTTAACTGATGTTCGGCATTCCACTTCACAAGCTGATCATTCATTTTCCGATCGCATTGATGACCCTGGCGGTGATCTACGATGCGTGGGCGCTTTATTCCCGGAAGGTGGAATTGCACGATATGGGATATCGTCTGACGATCTGGGCGGCCATTGGGGCGCTCGCCGCTGTGGTCACCGGCCTGCAGTTGGCCGGCGTTTCGCGGATTCCACCCGGTGAAGTGACCGGGCATGCCGGGTTTGGGATCGTGTCGAGTGTTGTGATCACTGCGCTCGCGATTTTGCGGTACTCCGCACACGTGCGCGAGCAACGTGGCTATCGACTGTCCTGGTTGGTTCTTGAGATTGGAGCCGCGGCGCTGGTCGTGGCGACCGCTGTGATGGGTCACAAACTGTGAAGAGCGAACGCGGGCTAAAGCCCACGACTACATTGGGATCGGTTGCGCCGGAATGTAGTCGCGGGCTTTGGCCCGCGTTCGCTTTGGTCAATTATTCCGGCCTGAAAGCAGGGCGTTCGGCGGCCAGGACTTTGTCTTTTGGGGCGCTGAGGTACCCGCGGATCCGGTCCTTATCGACGTAATTCACGACGATCTCATACCGCAACTTGTCACGGCCAACCAGGAACTGGACAGGCTCATTTGCGGTACGGTCCTTCTTTTCGAGCTTGCTGTCGTCAACCTGAATGACGACGTCATATTTCGCCTTCTTCGGATCGGTCTTCCTAAGCTGCATCTGGATGTCCGCCACTCTCTCCATCTCGTTCTTCTTGGGCTTCTTGATAT
>QHXD01000166.1 GCA_003223895.1 Acidobacteriota bacterium | reverse complement strand
TGGCGTACCTCGCTGGTCATCTTGATCTCGACGTTCTGAACGCCCGGCAGAGCCTTGACCAGAGCCACGGCTTCATCGCGCATCTGGTCTTTCACCGGGCACGCCGGTGTTGTAAGGTTCAGGTCGAACGCCACCAGGCCCTTGTCAATTTTCAGATTCCGAATGAATCCGAGCGACACAATGTCCTTGCGAAGATCAGGATCCTGAACTTTCTTGAGAACACCAAGAACCTGCTCTTCGTTGACCGGTCCGTCTTTATCTTCTTTGTTCCAAAAAGCCATGTACCTCAGTCCTTTTCATGGAAGCAACTCCAACAGTTGATTGTAGCACCTGGGGCGCCTGACGTGTGGGGTGAACGCGGGCTAAAGCCCGCGACTACATTCAGGCCGAACGTTGATCCCAAATGTAGTCGCGGGCTTTAGCTCGCGTTCACCCACCCCTCTTGTATCAGGAGGGGAATGTCGAACCCGAGGAAGACGGGTTCGGGGACGAGGCGGAAGCCGAATTTCGTCTCGACGCGGCCGCGGATCTCCCGGGCTAAACGAAGGATATCTTCGGCGGTGGCTCCACCTTTATTAACCAGGGCGAGAGTGTGTTTCGAGGAGAGCGCAGCGGGACCAAGCGAATATCCCTTCGAGAAGCCGGCGTGTTCGATGAGCCAGGCTGCCGCCGTTTTCACCCTGCCCGGCCCTGCGGGATATCGGGGCACCGCAGGACCTGCTACCACCTGAAGCTCGGCAAACTGCTGTTCCGTGACGATTGGATTCTTGAAAAAAGATCCTGCGCTTCGACAATCGGGATCGCCTTCCACCAGAAGCATCGCTTTACGTGCGCGAATCCGGCGCACGGCTGCTCGAACCTCGCCCAGCAGGGGATAGCCCACCCTGCTTTCGAACTCGCGCTGGACATCGGGATAGCGGATGGCCGGGTTGCCATGTTTGGTCAGGGAGTAAGTCACCTGCAGAACAATGTAGCGGTCTTTGGCGATAGTGTTGAAGAGACTGCTGCGGTAGGTGAAACGGCAGTCTTCCCGGGAGAGTTCGACGATCGAATCGGTTTGCCGATCGTAAGCACGGACGGAAACGAGTACTTCCGAAACTTCCTGGCCGTAAGCTCCCACATTCTGCACGGGAGTTCCGCCGACAGATCCGGGGATGCCGCTCAGGCATTCGACTCCTGCAAGATCACGATCCACACACAGGCCCACGAGTCGGTCCCATTCCTCACCCGCGCCGGCGCGAACGACGGCTTTATCCCGATGAGTTTCCCAATCGATGCCCGTCAGACCGATTTTCATAACGAGACCCGGAAAGCCGTGATCGGCGACCAGAAGGTTGGAGCCTCCGCCGAGCACAAACACCGACAGATTCTGGTCTTTTGCAAACTGAATCGTGCTCAGAACAACGTTTTCGGAAGGAGCGTCTACGAAATATCGTGCCGGGCCGCCGATACCAAAAGTAGTTAATGGAGCGAGCGCAACGTTCTCCTGGATTCGTGCTTTCACCGCGTTTTCAGTTTAACATTGGGCCCATGCAAAGAATTCGAGCCGCGATTGTTCTTGTTTTTCTGGCCCTTACGCTTGTGGCGCCCGCGCAAACGCAGGTCAAGCGGCAGCCCGCGCCTGTCATGGGAGCGGCCGGCGCAGACTGGCTCACGCGGCCGGAACGAATCGAGGAAGAAGAGCCCGATCGAATGCTGGCATCGCTCGATATCAGGAAAGGCTCGACTGTTGCCGATGTCGGCGCTGGTGTGGGTTATCACTCCTGGCGTATCGCTGAGATGGTGGGTCCAACTGGAAAAGTCATTGCGGAAGATATTCAACCGGAGATGCTCCGGATGCTGAAGCAAAACATCGACCAGAGGAAACTACAAAACGTGGACATCGTTCTCGGAACCACGACGGATCCCCGATTACCGGAGAATGCCGTGGACATGGTTCTAATGGTCGATGTTTATCACGAGTTCGCGGATCCCGTTTCAATGATGACGAAAATCCGAAATGCTCTGAAGCCCGACGGCCGTGTGGTGCTCGTCGAGTTTCGCAAAGAGGATCCGAAAGTCCCCATCCTGCTTCTTCACAAGATGACCACTCAGGAAGTTCGAGCCGAGCTCGAGCCGCTCGGTTTCAAATTTCAAAAGGTCATGGATTTCCTGCCCTGGCAGCACATCATTATTTTCACGGCCGGGAAGTGAATCTTCAACTCGCCCAACTGGCCGCACTCATCGCATACTCCGGGCTGTTCATCGCCTTCGGACTGTACATTTCGCGGCGCGTAAAAAAAGCTGACGACTTTCTGGTGGCGGGGCGCAGCCTCGGTCCGGGACTGCTGGCAGCCACTTTTCTCGCCGCCAACATTGGAGCCGGCTCCACTGTCGGCGCTGCCGGCCTCGGCTACGCGTACGGTCTTGGAGCGTGGTGGTGGGTCGGATCTGCGGGCATTGGATCGCTCATTCTGGCCAATACCGTCGGACCGAAAATCTGGGCGCTCGCGGCAAAGAACGGCTGGCGGACGGTCGGCGACTATCTCGATTATCGCTACAGCCGATCGGTTCGAGGTCTGATTGCAGTACTGCTGTGGGCGGGAACGTTGATGATCCTTGCAGGCCAGCTCATCGCCATTTCGCAGATTCTTGAAGTCGTTGCCGGAGTGCCGAAGTGGCAAGGATGCATTATCGGCGGTGTTGTGGTCACAACATATTTCTCAGCCGGAGGTCTTCTCGCTTCCGCATGGGTCAACGTCATCCAGCTCACGGTGAAATTTGCCGGGTTCCTGCTTGCAGTGCCTGTGGGACTTCGCGCGATCGGAGGCTGGTCTGCCCTTCAACCGACGCTGGCCGCATCGCAGAAGCTGGGAATCGAGGGCGTTCTCTACTACGTCGCGATTCTCGTCCCGTCGTTCATCATTTCACCGGGATTGATTCAAAAACTCTACGGGGGCCGGGATCAGGCCGCGGTTCGCAAAGGTATAAACTGGAACGCCGCCGGACTGCTCATGTTCGCTTTCGCGCCGGCGATCCTCGGAGCGATTGCGCATTCGCAATACCCGGACCTGGCGAATCGCGAGCTCGCCTTGCCGACCCTGATGACGAAGCTCCTTCCCGGTTGGCTCGGTCTGCTCACGCTCGCCGCTGTCTTCTCGGCCGAGATCAGCGCCTGCGACGCGATCCTTTTGATGCTCTCGAGCTCGCTGAGCATCGATCTGTACGAAACATTTCTGCGCCCGGCGGCATCGGAGCGTGACATATTGCTGGCGGGAAGGATCGCCGCGGTCCTCGGCGCGCTCATGGGCGTTCTGCTTGCGATCGAGTTGCCTTCGATCATCGCAGCACTTCAAATCTTCTATACGTTGATGGCAGTTGCGCTATTCGCGCCTCTGCTGGTCGGCCTCTACTCACGGCGGCCGACTGCTCGCCGTGCGATGGTCACGATTATTGCTTCCGTCATCGTTACGTTATTCACACATTTCATGACAGGCGGCGCGGGGATATGGGTACTGCCGCCTTCGTTAATAGGCATCGCAGCGGGTTTCGTGATAATGATTACGCCATGAATCGACGCGCGTTCGGTATAACCTTAGCTGTAGCCGCGCTCTGTGAGCGCGGGCTTTTCGGCGGGCGCAGACCGCCGTTGCAGCTTATGGAAGGCTTCATCACAGACGTCGACGGAATTAAGGTCGGTCACTTCACGGATTCTCGCCGGCCCACGGGATGCACAGTCATTCTCTACGAGAAGGGCGCCGTCACCAGTGTCGATGTTCGCGGGTCCGCCCCCGGGACGCGGGAAACCGATCTGCTGAATCCGACAAACCTGGTGCAGCAGACGCAGGCGATTCTGTTGACGGGCGGAAGCGCTTATGGATTGGATGCCGCGACCGGAGTGGTTCGCTGGTTGGAGGAACACAATGCCGGCTTCAAGGTTGGAACTGGTGTTGTGCCGATTGTGCCTGCCGCGGTCCTCTTCGACCTCAATGTGGGCGATTCCAAGATTCGGCCCAACGCCGATTCCGGCTACAAAGCCTGCCAGGACGCAAAGTCCGGCCGCATCGAAGAAGGCACGATTGGCGCAGGCGCCGGGGCGACCATCGGCAAGAGCGGCGGCGGCAGACCGATGAAAGGCGGCATCGGAACAGCCAGCATCAAATTGCCGAACGGAATCGTTGTTGGCGCGATCGTTGCCGTCAATTGCGTCGGAAATGTGATCGACCCGAAAACAGGCAAGATCATTGCGGGCGCTCGAACGATGGACGGCAAAGGCTTTCAGGACATCATCGAGGGATATCGTTCCGGCCGCGGCATCGAACAACTCGGTGAGCCCGGAAGAAACACGACCATTGGCGTCGTTGCCACGAACGCCCCATTCACCAAGGTCGAGATGAGAAAGATCGCCGAGATGGCCCACGACGGTATGGCCCGCGCCATCAATCCCATCCACACCATGGCCGATGGCGATACCATCTTCGCCATGTCTACGGGCACCTTCACCGTCCGCGCCGACATCAGCGCCGTCGGCGCTCTTGCCGCCGAAGCCGTCTCCGAAGCCATTCTCCGAGCCGTGAAGAAAGCCAAATCGGTCCCTGGATACCCCAGTTTCGGCGACATCCGCTGACAGGTGTCTTCTATTGCCCGGGCGCAACGCGTCTTTCGCACATGGAATCAAGTTGGTCTTACCACGTAGCCGTGGGCTTTATGCCCGCGTTCAGACACAATTAAAGAAGTCTTCTGGTGGTATTTGAACGCGGGCATAAAGCCCACGGCTACGTGCTCACTCGAACTTGTTCGTTTGGTCATGACACATCATCAGCCGTCGTCTGCACTCGCCGCCGTCCGGCAGCGTAAATCGCGAGCCCGATCAGATTGGTCAGGACGAGCACGGAGACGATCTTCGCGGTGAACGAGCGCCAATCCTTCACTTCAATGATCGGGAACACCGAGAACACCGAGTACAAGATCGAGATTGCGAGACCCGCGCCTGCAGCGCTTTTGAGCCAGAGTGACGGTCGTTCGCTGAGCCGGTGTGCAGCAAAGAACGGAATGGCGAACAGCGCGATGTAGGTGAAGGCATAGAAAATACCTGCGGCGTTCTCGAGCACCTGAAATGCTTCCTGCACGCCGACGCCGGCCTGGCCCGCGAGTGTGAATGCCGCAGTGAGGGCGCCGACGAAGAGAATGGAGTTCGTGGGTGTCTTGAACGCCGGATGAAGTCGCGAGAACCAGGCGGGAAGCAAGCCATCCCATCCGGCCACCATCGGCAATCGTGTATTGCCCGCAAAGATCAGAGAGACGTTGCCGATTTGCCGCAGCAGCAACATCGCGATCAGGAGCGGCGCTATGAACGAGACAATGCCCATGCCGGCGAACGCGATGGTGAGCGCCTGTGGAATCGGGCTCACGAGATCGATCTGATCTTTCGGCACGAGCGCGACGACACTGCTGGTGCCGAGGATGAACATCAATGCGATGATCGGCGCGGCGATGAATACCGACTTGCCGATCGTCTTCGCGGGGTTGCGGGTCTCGCCGGCGAGAATGGCGACGTACTCGAATCCGCTCAGCGCGCCGAGCGCCATTTTGCCGAGGAAGTTGAGATTGAGCATGGTGAGCGGCGGAATCGACATCGTGAACGGGTGGTACTCGGTGATCGTGCCGCGGTGTAGCGCCATCAACGGGACGAGCACGAGTGCGCCATACGTGATGAGTTGCCCGACCCCGCCGAAGGCCTGCATCCATTTGCCGACGCGCATCCCGAACATCGCGAGCACGGTGATCATCACGATCAGCCCCACGCTAACCACGGGCGTGTACCACGCGGCGCCCGTGAGCCAGGCACCGCTCGCGCCGACAAGATAGGCGAGATTCGTCGCGATCATCACGCCGAACGTCGCGAGAATGAGGATTGTGTACGCCCAGAGATTCCATGCCGTGACGAATCCCCAGAAGTCACCGAAGGCGACGGTCGCCCACTGATAGAGCCCTCCCTCTAGCGGCATCAGCCGGTTCAAGTAGATCACGACAGCCGCTTGCGGAAGGTAGAACAGCGCGATGGCCGCGAGCCAGAACACGATGTGGCCGGTGCCGAGCTTGGCCGCAGTGCCGACCCATCCCGAACCCACCACATACATGATCTGGGAGAGAACGAGTGCCGTCAGGCCAAGCTCTTTGCGAAAGCCGGCACTATGTTCATTGACGGAGAGGATCCGCTCCGCCGATGAGGGCGATCTCAGATCAGTCACGCCTGGTGACAAAAGCCTCCATCAATCCATCGACGCAAACCCGGCGTGCGGTGATGGCGCGTCGCATCGCGGAGAGTCCAGTCTTCTGCGCGGCGTCGGTGACACAGAGCTCAGTCAGGATGCGTACGGCGCGGTCGGTGTGGTCTTCCTCGACGTGGGAATGAACATAGTAGAAGTCGAGGCCGGACTTCGGGACCCCGTAGTGCTGTTCCAGCGCCTGCGCCATGTACACAACGTGCGTCGCGTTGATCGACTCAGTCGCGATGTTGCCGCCGCAGAGCGCTTCGATCGTGCCCGCACGCTGGAGGGCGAACAGCTCGTTTTTCTCGATGATAGTTGTCGGCAGATACTCGGTGTTGAAAACCTCGTCGCGCGTGAAGCCGAGTGCTTCGCAGAGCCGAACGAAGAGAATCGAGTGGCCGGTCTGTTTGCCGCCGACGGTGTCCTCGCCGCCCTCTTCAACCACGAGCGGGATGAGCGAACGCTGCCGCTGGAGGTCATCCCACGTCGGCGTAGCGCCGCCGACCGAGATGATCTTCCACGCAGCGTGCCGGAGCGTGTCGAGGAAGAACGCGCCCTGCTGGCGGATGATGTCGCGGACCTGATTGCGCGAGAGCTTGCCGTCCCAGATCATGTGGAACAGCGGATGGTGCAGCCAGGGGTGCGTGTCCTGTTGCGCGAACTCGGCAGGCGGAAGCATTGTCGGTCTCCTTCCCGGATCATCGATAGAATCCACCCCCATCACTGAACAAGTCAAGCACCTCAAAAAGCAGATGATCTACACTGAAAAAAGGAGATCGAGGGTGCCGGCCAAGCGCAAAGCGCTGCTTTGCTTTCTTTTGCTGATGGTTTCTGCCTCGAATGCCTGGGGCACACCGCAGGCGGCTGACGAGATTTCAACGCCCGATCAATTCAAAGATGAGTGAAGGATGCACTCCCGCAGTATTGCGCCATGATCAATATCGACAGCCTTGGCCTGGCTCCGCCGCAAGTGATGGATAACACCTCAAGC
>QHXD01000176.1 GCA_003223895.1 Acidobacteriota bacterium | reverse complement strand
GGTGGCGGGGAAAAACTGGGCCATTTTGGCGGAGTAATTCGGGCCATCCACGTGGTTGGGCAATGAAAGGCGGCAGTGATGCGAGGTGGGCAGGACGATGCCGGGACTCAAGTCAGGATGCGCTTTGTTCGTTTGAAGGAGGCTTGTCGGGTTTAGCTTTGGTGGCGCGATAGGATTTTCCCTTGATCTTGAAGATGATTGCACCTTCAACGAGACGGTCGAGGAAAGCCATAGCCAGTGGAGCATCGCCCATGTAATCGCTCCAGCCATCGAAGTCGATGTTAGTGAGCAAGGCCGTGGAGCGGCGACGATGGCGAGCGACAATCACCTTATAGAGTAGATGAGCGGCTTGAGGAGATTCGATGCGTTCGACGCGATCGAAGCCGAACTCGTCGATGATCAAGAGTTCGGGCCGCTGATATCGGCGCAGCCGTAGCGGTAGGGTTTTGTCGGCCAGAGAGGCAGTCAGATCCGCGAGCAATCCAGAAGAAGTGCAGTAGAGGACACGATATCCGGCCGCGCAGGCGCGCATGCCGATGGCTTGAATCAGATGACTCTTGCCGACGCCGGCCTGGCCGACAAAGATGAGATTGGATTGCCGACGGATGAAGTCACCGCTGGCGAGTTCTTCGATTTGCAGCCGGTCAATCTGTGGATTGAACTTCCAGTCAAAGGTCTCCAATAGCTTGCGTTCCTCAAACTCGGCTTCACGAATACGGCGCTCGACGGAGCGGTCTCGGCGGGACGCGGCCTGTTGGCCGAGCAGCAGATCGAGGAACTTCAGATGGGAGAGACTTTCTTTATCGGCGCGATCGAGAACGGAGTCGAGATCCGTGGGCGTGATCGGTATTTTGAGGATTTTGAAGTGGCTCAGGCAGAGATCGCGAACCGAGGCAGGCGCCGTGGATTTCTTCATTGCGACTCCTTTTTAGGCGAGTTCTCCCCAGGCGGAAGACCGTCACTGGAGTCGATCAGGAGTGGTTGGTAGTCGCGGGTAGGGCGGGGCGGTACGGGATCTTGACGGAGCAGTTCGTCCAGATGCTGACGAGCCTGATCGGCAACAGACTCCAGAGCCGACCGAGGTTCGGCCAACGCAGCCAAGATACGCTCGACGGCAGGGAAGGAAAAGGCGCGATAACGGTTGGCGCGCTGGAAGGCGGCGACGAGATCGTGCTGGTGATAAGTGGATAACAATCCGAGAATGCGAAGGGCTTCATCTTTACCGAAACGTCGGGTGCGGACCAGTTGATCGAAGAAGGAAACGGCTTCGGCGCCGAGTTCTTCGAAGCGTTGGCGGAGCAGTTCGTGTTTGCGGCGCAGATCCGGACCCGGTTGATGTTCACGCTGCGTGCTGCGCTTGCCGATGACAGAAGCCGGCAGCCGCTGGTGACGTGCAATCTCACGGATATCGTGGTCGTAAACGATGAGTTCGCCTTCCGTGATGCGCACGGGCAAGAGCTGGCCAATGCGCTGCCAGGGAACCGAATAAAAATTCTGCAGGTAACTGATATGGCCTTCCGGGTTCACCGTGCGGTAGACCACCTCGGCCGCGTCGTAGGGTTTTTGCGGAAGGGGTAACAAGTGAGGCAACTCTTCCTGAGAGAGCTCCAACGGCGTGCGTTGAGTGGTCTTGTGCAGGCGCACATCAGCGACCTGGGCCAGCCACCAGGCTGCCGTTTCGTTCAGATGTTCGAGTGAAGAAAACGTTCGGCCATTGAGGAGATTGGTTTCCAGGTACCAGAATGGGCGTTCGATTTTGCCCTTGGTTTCCGGTCTCCGGGGCCGGCATGCGACGGGCCGGAAGCCATAATAAGTGGCAAACGCCAGGAAGCGCGTGTTGTAAATCGGCTGTTCGCCGTCGTGGCCACTGACGACAACCTTCATATTGTCATAGAGACACTCTGCAGCAACCCCGCCCAGATGCGTGAAGGCGGCAACGTGTTGGCGAATCGTCGTGGTGAAGTCCTGGTGTTCGACAAAGTGCACGTATTGGCGGCGGGAATATCCCAAGATATAACTGAAGGCGTAAATGCGCCGCTTTCCCTCCGCGGTGAAGTCGATGTCGTAGGGGGAATAGTCCATTTGCGCCTGAACGCCGGGGCCGGTTTCAAACCGGCGCACCAGTTTCCGCGGCTGCCGGCGTAACTGGCGCAGGTGGTCGCGAACAATGGAGTAGGCGCCTTGGAATCCGAGCCGACGCAGTTCTTCCAACATGCGGACGGCCGTGATCTCGGGATAGCGTTCCAGAAGTTGAACGAAGTTGTCCTGGAATGGATCTAACAGGCTCTGGCGTGGTTTCCGCTTTTGGCGAGGCGCACCGGTCCGCGCTTGTTCATGCTCGGCAATGACGTTGGCGACCGTCTTACGGTCGACACCGAGCTTCTTCGCAATGCGGCGCTGCGAGGCTCGGCTGTAGAACATCCGAATGATCTCGTTGCGTGTCGATTCGTCCATCGTTGCCACACTCCATCACCATGTCGGCGCTGAGCGCCGCCACGGAAGCGGCGTCGCGCGACAGCCTTTCGAAACGGGGTTGAAGGATGCGCCGGTCTTCTGCAGTGATTGCGGTCCGGCCCTGATGGGCCAGCCAGACTTCCATGCGGGATAGTTGCCGCAGCAATGTTCCGAGTTGTTCGAAGATCCGGTTGCCGGCTGGACTCAACCGCGGATCGTGGGAAGCGAGATCCACGCCTTTCTCCTGGGACAGCGCTTCGCGTGGATGTTGAAGGATGTACTGCTGCTGAATGCGCGCCGGGCATTCCAGCCACAAGTCCACGATTCCGGTGAGCTCGTTGGCAGAGAGGCCCTCGCGCCGAACCATCTGTAGGATGTCGGCCTGGTTGCCCGCGGGCAACCGCACCAACTGGCGCGCCGCTGTCGGCGTTAACAATCCGACTTGTAGTTCAGCGCGGGCCTCCAGACCGAGCCTCTCAATCAAGGCCAGCCGGCGACAGACCCAACTTTTATGCCGTCCGAGAAGCTCGGCGACTTCGACTTGAGTCAGGCCATCCTCGCGAACCAGCGCATGGACGATCCAGGCTTCTTCGATCTCGCGGGTCCGGCCTCCCGCGCGGTTTAATCCATAAATCGCCGCCTTTGCCCCTCGCTCATCGGCTTCGATCCGCCGCGCTACGAGCCGATCCATACACTGCAGTTTCCGTGCAGCTCCCAGCCGCTTGAAGCCGTCAATCAGTTCCCACCGACTTCCATCGAGAACGACCACGACCGGCGAAAGCTGACCATAGCTCTCCAGCGACCGCATCATGCCGCGTTCCAGTTCGGGAACGTGAAGACGGTATCGGCCGTAGGATTCGCCAATCTCTCCCAGTCTCAGTTCCCGCGGTTCCTCTTCAGCCCAGCGCAACACGGCTCTCTCCCTATCGAAGAAGAGAGAACCAGTACGGCCCGATGAGCCGCCCCAGCCCTCCCTTCCTCTGCTGTGGTCACGCTGAATCTAGAAAAATGTTTCGGGCTCGACAATATGTCGGGACGTTCTCGCTCGCGCTCATAACCGCAGTGACGCGGATCGGGCAGCCAGGTTCCTCGCTTCGGCGATGCATACCTGGCCGCGTTCTCTCCATCGCCTCTCGCGCTCTAATACGCGTTCTAGCGCGCGGCCGCAAGCATGAGAGCAAAATCGCTGTAGTGGCGAGCGCCGGGTTCGCCTGAAGCATTCGTAGCAGCCGGGACGATCACAGGTATCCGAAAAAAATCTTTCACCGCTGCGGCTTGTGATGACCCACGCGCACTATCTTCCGGCTCCGCTGATGCAGGTTCAGCCAGCTTCAGCCGTTCTCGATGACGGACGCTTTGTTGTTGCCGTTTCTTACGACCCTTCTCCGATCGCCGCCATCGCTGCCGGCTTTTCCATTGCGACCACTGCCTCGCCTTCCGCCGGCATTCCTCGCTGCAGTAGCGTGCCATCGGATGCGTTGGCCGAAAACTCTTTCCGCATCCCTTCAACAAACACTCTCGGCTTCGCGGCTGACGCGATCTCCGTCTTCTCTGTTGCCTGTTGTCTTGGAGTTGATTTCTCTGACGACTTGACCGATCTTGACTGGGGCTCATGGGAGGGCTCGCTCCCGGAAAGCTCAAGTCTCGGAGGGGATGGCACTCCTCTCCGAGGCGCCTTCATTCAGCGATTCCACTTTTCGACCCGGGATTCAAGAACTCACTGCAGGAAAAACTTTATCAACTTTACGGGGCCGGCGACATTCTCATCGCCATCGATTCGCGGCGGCGTGGCCCTCTCTGGTCCGCCAAAATGGCCCACTCTTTGACCGCCGCCGACAAAAAAAGGAAGTCGAACGGTTCGTGCATGAATCAGCTGCTCATTGTGCGCTGAACCAGCGTATAGCGCGCCGCTGCTTCCATCTGTGACCCCGTAGTGCGCGAAGACGGGAGTGCGAATTCCGGACCAGTTCCAGACCGGCAGTGGCTCTGTTACTGTAAAGATGTCTGCTCCGCTGTCGGGATTCGAAATCCGCAGTGTAAGATCCCGGTCAGTGAGTCCAACGGAAATCGTAATCGCGTTCAGATTGGCCATGGGGATCGGCGGATAGGTGCTCTCCGTATACGGCGGATCCGTATGCCAAAACGGCCGTGCGCCGCCGTCGAGTTGTATTCCCGCTATCAAGGAGGCTGCAAAGGACTGTTCATCGTAGGCCAAACCGGTTAGTGGACAACGGCGCGCCGTTAGTCCGGTTCCTGCGATGAAGCCCATCCCGATTCTTCCACTCTTCCCGGAAAAGGCAGAGCCATCTGTGGTGGCGACTTGCATACGAACCCCACGAAAGCCCCTCACCGGAGGCGTCTCAAGACTTCCAACCGTCCAGTTCGAGCGAGCATTGCCAGCCTTATCAAAAAATAAAACCTCAACAACGCGATCCGGTCCAGTGCCAGGCCTTCGAACTAAAAGATCACACCGCGCATTCTGAGCCACCGCCCAGCGGTTCCGGCCTGGGGCCTCGGAGAAAAAGCGCGAACCATCCGCAAGGTCATCAAAGCCATCACTCTGGTCCTCGGGTATGTCCACAAGCAGGTTTTTCGATGCCCGCACGACATTTGGATTCTTCTCATACTGATTGATTGCCTTTTCAAGATCCAAGCCAGGACGTAGCTGTACTCGGTAAAGGTCAGGATCCCCAAGGGTCGTTCCAATAATGAAGGCGCCAACCTCGGTATTCACTTCATGCACCACTAGCCGCGGCGTTCCCGGTACGAACTTGACCAGCAACTCGTCCGGAAGGAACAGCTGCTGAGCCTGGAGCCGACTCGAAATGGCGGTGCTCGAAGCCAGGAGAAGAACGATTGAAACGAAAACTTTACGCGCGATCATCGCAACTCCTTTATGCCTGCGGTAATGCCAAATCAATTTTACTTGGACCGGGAACGGGCGTTTTGGGAAGTGCCGAGGCACGTTCAGGACTGGTCCGCACTTAGGGCATGGGGTCGGGTACGGGTTCAAACTTGCCGTCGAGGTTGGGTTCGAACCGAAACCGCGTCAACCGGTCATCGCGGAGGATATAAAGGCCATTGGAGGTTCCTATGAAGAGTGCATTGTTTTGGCGCATCATGACAAGGACGGTATCCGGAACGTTGTATCGCGTTACGTTGCGAGTGGAAAGTTCGTATCGAATGAGACTGCCACGGCGTCCTGAGCCTTCGGAATTGCTTCCCAGACCTGCCCAGACGGCATCGCTTTCCACAAACAACGCGGATACGGACCAATCCACGAGTTCTGGAATCGAAAATATTGTGAACTGTTTCGCACGGGTGTCGAAATAACCGAGACCACCAACACCAGTGGTCCCCTCGCCGTCATAGAAAGCCTTTCCAAACCAGATGCGCTCGTCAACAACCTGGTGAGCACCCACCCGCTCGTCGATCGTCGAACCCCGGCCGTAGCCGTCACGCACACGCTGCGGCCGCGCCCGCGCGAATTGATCGTACGTGGACTGCGGTAGAGGTAGGGGGATGGGTGAACGGTACGAATCCGAAAGCGGGTCCAAGACCGGATCCGGTAGATTGCCGGACGGACCGAGCTGTGCAACGATACTCTGGCTAGCTTCATCTCCGCATGACACAAATGCAGTTTCCCTGGTCTTCACGCTCGCACACACGCGGCTCTCGATGGTTTGAAGTCGCACGACGCGCGCCGGGGGACCAAGAGCGATGATCTTGAGCACCTTTCGCGCTACCAAATCGAAGAAGAATTTCAAGGAAGGTTGTCCGCCGGAATCTTCCCCGACGTTGCGTTCGATTACAACTGAGTTACGATCCAAGCGCGCGACGCGCGCCGAAAACAAAGCTGCGAGCCCTAGACTCGGATCTCCCAGATCCCAAGTCCGGCCAGTTTTCTCCGAAATCGCCAATCTCAGCGATTCACCGGCACCCAAGACCACGATGTTCATGCCATACTCGCCCATCGACGGATAATTCATTCTCCGCCCGCCGATCA
>QHXD01000175.1:4458-13782 GCA_003223895.1 Acidobacteriota bacterium | reverse complement strand
ACCAGATCGTATTGCACCGAGCCTTCGAAGGAGTTGATCTCAAAAGAAGGCGACTGACCCTGATAAGTAACCTTCAGCATGCACTTGCCTTGATCCTTCGCGAACAATTTGAAAGCTCCATTCGCGTCCGTCTCGGCACCATACTTGTTTGCCCCGCACGCGACCTCCAGCTTTACTCCCTGGGCAATGGGCTTACCGCCTTCCGTGATGCTCCCATAGATATTTCCAGCTACCGCCCACGACGCGAAGCCGAGGATCAATATCAAGACTAAGGAAACAGGTTTCATGGTAATCCTCCCGTGGATATCTTATCTCTTTGCCATCACGCAGGCTGACTTGACTTGAAAACAGGCGCGTGGCAGCTTGGTGCGCACACGGAAAAGGAGATGAAGATGCGTGCAATTGTCTATACGATCGCAGCAGTTATGGTCGCCGCCGTTGCTTTGCAGCAGGCGGCGAAATCCTCAAATGATGGAACCGGTGCCGGATTGCGGTCGGAGTTGCCTCTGGAAGTTGCCGCCCGGACCGTGTTGAATACAACACCCCGCCACCGCGAGTGGGTCAATGTTCCCGCTGGTTCCGCTGGAGTCCTGACCTTTATTGTTTATCCGGAACGGTCGGACAAAGCTCCCGTTGTGATCATCACATCGGAGAGGCAGGGAGCCAGTGATTGGATTCGCGCCGTGGGTGATCAGCTCGCAGCCGAAGGCTTTATTGCGGCCGTTCCGGACGTCAAGGGCGGCGAGATCGCAAACGGAATGGATGCCGTGCGCCAGTATGCGCTCGCACTGCCCGCCGCGAATGGAAAGACTGTGAGCCTCGACCTCTCCAGAGGGTTGAGTCAAACGGCCTGGCCGCAGCTTGTATCGTCTCTCAACAAACAGACCGGCAATCATCCGATTCCCGGCGCTAATCCTAACGTTCCCGAAGATCATTCCGCCCACATCGCGATGGCAATGGCGCAGGCGCGCGCCGCCGTCCAAACGCAGGCGGCCGCTCCAGCGGGGTATCCTCGGGGAAAGCTTGCGGATCTTCCCGCGGGTGTCTTCACCGCCAAATCGACTCTGGCGTACACGAAGCTCCAGAAGGAATTCGCCGACATTCCTGTCGGCAACGCCAAGCTCCACACCTGGGTTGAATATCCGGACGGCGAAGGCAAAGCGCCGATCGTCATTGTCATGCAGCACGGTCCTGGCCTGGACGACTGGCAGCGCGCACTGGCCGATCAACTGGCGTTACAGGGATTCATCGCGATTGCGCCGGATCTGCACTCCGGCTTCGGGCCGAATGGCGGCAACTATGATTCATTTGTGGGCACGGATGAAGTTATGAGGGCAGGGGCCCGAATTACGCCGGAAGAGGGCATTCGCCGGTACAAAGCCGCGTACGAGTGGGGCATCAAGCTTCCACGTGCCAACGGCAAGAGCGCAACCATCGGGTTCTGCGCGGGCGGTGGTTACAGCTTCAGATTCGCGGGAGAGGTGCCGGAGGTGAATGCGGCCGTGGTTTTCTATGGCGCTTCTCCCAATTCTGAGACAATGGGCAGGATCAAAGCGCCCGTATTGGCCTTCTACGGAGAAGACGATGCCAGAGTGACCGCGGCTGCCGAACCGACAGCGGCTGCGATGAAGATGATAGGAAAGTCGTTCGAATTTCACATCTACCCGCATGCTACACATGGCTTTCTGGAGTTTCAGGATTTGGCCGGGAACCCGGCAGCCACCGCAGACTCATGGGCAAAGACGATCGCGTTCTTGAAACAGCACACGAAGTGAGACTGAATGTCTGCTGTAGCGGCGGTCTATGACCGCCGAGGATGTCGCAGCGGCTGGATCGCCGGCGGTCATAGACCGCCGCTACAGCTACTACTCGCGTTGGCTTGCTTGTTCCTGCCATCCATCCTTCATGCACAGGGGGCACGCGGCGCACCTCCAACAGCGAAGGCCACTGCACCGATCGACCTGACAGGTTACTGGACTGCGGTAATCACCGAAGACTGGCACACGCGCATGCTCACGGCTCCAAAAGGATCGCTGATGACGATTGACAGACGTCCAAAGTTATGAATACTCCAATTTTTTGGAAACAGTAAATCTTGGGGCGCTGGATGCGTCGCACCTTTGTTTGTGAATATGGACATCGAGAAAGCTGATTTCATGTGGGCCAAGGTGAAGGAATCATGCAATCCGTGCCTGAGCGGCTAATTGCTCTTTTTGCGGCTAGCCTGTTCGGTTTTTGCCTCTTTCACACCAGCATTGCTTCGGCGCAGACCCTCTCATATGGCCTCGAATGGCCGGGCGACGGCGCCGTGCGCCGCATGCTCTATTGGCATAACCCGTTTCCAATCTACGACGCCACTTACATTTTCAAAGTTTATCCACGGAAGAAAACCAGCNNGGCGTATCGATACTACACGACGTTTTTCTGGGGAAATGACGGCCGCTTCGATTGGAATAACGGCCTCCCCAATACCTATTACGGCGCGCATCCATATCCGATTCCTGCGCCCACCGGCTCCGGTCAGTGGGAGATTTCAGTCAATAGCAATGATTACGTCACCGGCACCGAGGTCCAGTGGGATCGCTGGTACACGCAAGCCTTCCGCGCCTGGCGGGAGTCGCCGTCAATCACCCATCACGAGTTCTACTGGGACTGGCCGGATACGAGTAAGGTCATTACCCAAACAGTCGTCGATCCGCGTTGGGCGAACCAAAACCCGCCAACACCAGCGATTGTGATGGGGCAAGCGCCGGACTTCAACGGAGCGTCGTGGGGTGGGTATCCGGGGTGGGAAGAATTCAACGGCATCATCCGCGGCATCCAGATCTACTCGGGACTTCTTTCAATCTCCGATATTCAATCAGAAATCGACATACCGATGTCCACCACTGCAGGACAAAATCTTCTCTGGTACCTCAGCACGGACCCACGACCTGGCGACGTCACTGACAAAAAAGCAAGAGGCACACCACACAACCCGTCATGGGCTGGCACGACGGCCCTGGAGTGGTCCGCAATTTCGTTGTCGATCTCACCTGCGGCGCTGCCCGCCGGCATCGTCGGAACCGCATACAACGCAACGTTGACAGCATCGGGAGGCACCGGGCCCTACACCTTCAGCGTCATAGCAGGCGCCTTGCCAAGCGGACTTTCTCTGAACGGCTCGACAGGGGTAATCAGCGGGACGCTCATGACTTCAGGCACGGCAAGCTTCACGGTCAAGGTCCTCGATTCCCAGAACCAGAACGCGAACCGGCTTTACACGATGGGCGTTTCCGGTGTGACCTCCGGCAATATTTCCTTTCCTCTCATCGGCGCAGTTTACGACGCCACTCCTTCTGCGAGCTTTGTCGGGAAGTATGCACTCATTTTCATACTGACCAACAACGGTCCACCGATTGCCGCGCCGATCTTTTTCAAGTTGATTGATTTGAGCAAAGTTGGCCCCGATGAGATTCCAAGCCAACCGGATATTCTGCTGACTGCCGACAACGCTAACGGACGTGCAGGTGATATCCAAACGTTACCGATAGGATCGCTGGGAACAGGCGCGTCCATACCCGTTGCATTTCTGGTAGGCATCGGTTCACGCCAGAGGTTCAGCATTTTGGTTGATCTTTATGTTGTTCAGCAGGGAAGTGCAGTGACAGCCTCGGATGATCGAGGTCTCAAGTCGGTGGGCCAGGCTGCATCTCTCGGAAGAACGACCTGGCTTCAACGATTCGGATTCGAAATTTCAGCAGCGTCTCCAGTCAATGACAGTGCTATTGACGGAGCTGGACCTCAGTCTCGCCCGTCGGTTGCTGTGGACCCGCTGATTCCCAACCATATCTCCATTGCCGGCAATGATTACGCGGCCGGATCCGTGAAAGTGAGTACGAGCGACGATGGGGGAAAGACCTGGCGGGCCGCGAAACTGAGCCGCACTCTCGGCAACCAGGAGTTCCTTGCAGCTCAGAATCCGGCAATTGCTTTTGACACGCTGGGCAGGCTCTCCGTCGTTTATACATTATCGAATCTTGCCGACTCTGCGAACGCTTTGGTAATCAGCGAATCCAGCGATGGAATAAACTGGAGTCCTCCCATCGCCATTAGCTCTCATCTGGCTTCGGACGGCGTAATCGACAACCGGCCTGTAATTGCAATCAGGTCTCGCGCCGGCCGCTACGTGGCCTGGGACAGTCTCTCGACCCGTACGGGCCGTTACAGCATCAACGTGGCACGGTCCGAGGAGCGTGGACTGTTCGGTCCCATCACGACCGTGGTCGCGGATGCGCTGGTCAGCTCACCAACCCTGGCGCTGAGCAAAACCGCCGTCTATATCGGATGGGACGAGTGGGGATTTAATTCCAGCCTACCTTACAACACGGGTGGAAGGCTGATGATGACGTCTTCGCCTCACTTCAGGATCAGGTTTGCTGAGCTTCAGGAGATTGCCCGAACCGGCATTGGCTTTGCGCGGAAGATCACCGCCATGCCGGAGCTGGGTGCCGCTCCGAATTTGAGCCTCGCGGCAGATCCGAACAATGAGGATCGTGTGTATGCGGTTTTCGCGGATAAAGTCGATGGAATGACTATCCATTTCGCGCGCTCTTCAAATCGCGGAAAATCATGGCGGGTGAGGACTATTAATAAGGATGCAGCCGGTGCGGATCAGTTCGGCCCTGCCATTACCGTCGATTCCAACAGCAGCGTGAAAATTAGTTACTATGACACTCGGTTAAGCAGCGATTCTGAATCTGCAGACGTGTTTTGGGCCAGATCCACCAGGGCAGACTCATTCGAGATTCAACGCGTCACAACCATTTCTTCGAATGACTCGAGGTCCAACCTGTCCCGTAATCTTGTGGCCAACCTTGTAGACCGCACTGCAATCGCCGTGACTTTCGGTGATGTTCTCGTCGCCTGGACGGACACACGCAAGGGAAGTGAAGACATCTTCTCCAGTATCGTTTCCGATCAGCATTGATCAGGAAAATGGGTCATAAACACAAAGACACAAAGGGCACAAAGACACAAAGAAGGCCGCCTTAAACAATTCTTTGATGGCGGCCTTCTTTGTGTTTTTGTGCCCTTTGTGTCTTTGTGTTTATGACCCATTTCCCCAGCTACTTCGCCGTGCACGGCGTCGGATTCCAACCTGTCGCGTCCGCCTGCTTTCTGAAGTGTGTGTTGGTGAGGTAGGGTTCGGCGAGGTACGTGGGATCCTCAACCGTCGTTGTGATCACGAGATACAAATCGCCGTCAGGCTCTTTAACCAGATCATAATATTCAGTTAGTGTCGTATTTGCGCTGTAAGGAACCCCATTCTTGCGCAGGTATCCAGGCTTGAGCCTGGTAGTGACGACCTTCAGGGAACCTGTCCCCTCCGTCTGGCCGCCGCCGCCAAAACTAAACCCCCCGACTGCCGGCGTGAGTTCCCACGACGCTTTGGAAATACCCTGCCAGTCATCACCCTGCTTCTGAGGGGCGCCGAAGTAGAACATACGAGTCTGCGTTCCGGCGTCCGTCTCGAGCTTTATCGTCTGATCATCCTGCCAGGTGATGTGCAGGCGGCCAGGCAGGCGCATGATGTTTGCGGCGCCGTAGCTCTTGCATTGCTCTCCGGCGGCCTCATCCTTCGCCGGGTCCCAGGCATCTCCTATTTTGCGGCCGTCGGGATTCAAGGGAACGCCCGCGTAGTCTCCCTTTGGCGGAGCGAACATCCGCCAGCGCCAGTCTTCCGTCACGACGGATATCCAGTAGCCGCTCATGTCAAATGGGGCCATCGCCCTGGGTGTTCGAGGCGGCTGTGGCGCTCCTCGCTGGCCCCCACCCCGGCCCTGGCTGAAAAGGCCTGCGTTGACAAGTAAACAAAGGGCTAGCACGACCAGCAAACGTTTCATTTCTCTTTCCCATCCTGAGTGTCGTGAAGGATAGCACAAGCTCCTGGAACAGAACGCGGGCTAAAGCCCGCGTTCTATTCCGGCGCACCGTTGCATTGTGTTCCCGGCGTTCAGTATGATTCCCCTACTATTCACGCAGGAGCGGAGGAGTTCAGATGAAACTCGTCTCCACGGTCATTGGGCTGTTGTTGCTGATGATCGTTCCGGCTTTTGGCCAAACCATTGGCCCGCCAGTGTCGGGCATCGACCTTTCGGGGTCATGGTTTCCCGGCCGCCATCAGGATCCCGGCTTGGGGACAGCGGCAGGCGCGATGGTGGACTGGGGCGGGATTCCGCTCAATGACGACGCCCGCATTTATGCGCTGTCCTGGAACGCGAGCCGAATTACCGTGCGGCAGCAGCAGTGCGCGGGTTACGTTCCGCCATACTTTTTTTATGCCCCCGGAAACTACCGGTTCTGGGAAGACCGAGATCCCAACACACAGCGTCTGGTCGCAATCAAGATGTACGGTCAGATCAGTGAGGGCCTCCGGACGATTTGGATGGACGGGCGGCCCCACCCTCCAGCCTACGCGCAACATACCTGGTCCGGATTCTCCACCGGCAAGTATGAAGGGCATATCCTCACCGTCCAGACAACGCATATCAAGCGCGGCTGGCACCGGTCCAACGGGGCGTTGCAAAGTGATGAAGCCACGGTTGTCGAGCATTTTATCCGGCACGGCGACCGCCTCACGCATTTCGCCGTGACCACGGACCCGATCTATCTGACTGAGCCTTTCAGCAAAACCGCCGTGATGCTCCGCAGTCTGCGCGATCCGTTTGCTTTCCTGTACGCCTGTGATGACGCCGAGCAAATCGTTGGCAGACCGGATGACGACATCGCGAGTTACTTGTACGGTCAGAATCCGTTCCTCCGGGAGTACGCCGATAAAAATAAAGTTCCATTATTGGGAGCTCTTGGCGGTGCGGAAACGATGTACTCGGAATTTCCGGCAAAGGTACGAGACGCACGCGCTGCAGACGCCGCCGCCAATTCGAAGCTGTTTCCTTCCGGCCCTCCGCGCGCGAGCCGGGCGGTGGATCCGGATCCGCACGACGGTGAAATCCATGTTTTGCCGGTGCAGGGTAATCTGTACATGCTCGTTGGCGACGGTGGCAACATTGCCGTCCAGGTGGGCGACGAAGGTCCGCTCGTCGTCGATACCGGAGCGGGACAGCTATCCGATAAGGTCATCGCGGCGATCCGCAAGCTCAGCGAAAGGCCGATTCAATTCATCGTCAACACGAGCTTCCATCCGGACCGTACCGGGGGCAACGTGAAGCTTCAAAAAGCCGGCCACGACGCCAGCGTTGTTGGTTCGTTTTTCTCCAACCAGTTTGCCGACGCAGGCCAGGGTGCCACCGTCATCGGCCACCAGAATGTTCAAGACCGGCTCAGCGCGCTTACGGGCGCTGCTGCAATGCCGGCGATAGGCTGGCCCAGCGACACCTTTCTGAGCGGCCGCAGAAGGAAGCACCACAATGGAGAAGCGGTTGAGATCTTCCACCAACCGAATGCAATTACGGATGGTGACAGCATTGTCCACTTCCGCCGCTCCGACGTCATCGCCACCGGCGACATCTTTTCGACGACGAGCTATCCGTTCATCGATTCGAAAAACGGCGGCAGCCTGCAAGGGGAGATCCGGGCGCTCAACTTCATTCTCGACCGAACCGTTTACGACCACGACGAGGAAGGCGGGACACTCATCATTCCCGGGCGTGGACGCTTATGCGATGAGTGGGAAGTCGCGGAATATCGAGATATGCTCGTCATCATTCGCGATCGCGTTCAGGACATGATCAGGAAGAACGCCACCCTGGAACAGGTCAAGGCCGCAAGAGTCACGGCGGACTATGACGATCGCTTTGGCGCAATCACCGGTCCCTGGACAACGGATATGTTCGTTGAGGCGGTGTACACCAGCCTTAAACAGAAATGACGTCGGAAGCCGAGCCCCACAACACGAGCCTTGCGATATGGGATATTCCGTGCCCGGTGGTGATGGGTCGTTCATCGAAGATGAAGGTCGGCGTCCGGTGCTCGGCCGGGTGCCAGCTCACAGGCCAACAAATCGAGGTCCACAATGAAACAGGAGCCACGAAGGCGACCGGAAGAGTCGGTGCGGCCGCGTGGCCCGGCACCAGCGGACTCTATTGGACGGATCTGGATTTCACTGCGCCGGATACAGAAGGAACACACTCCTGGGCAGTGCGATTTACGGCTCACGAATTGGAACTGCCGCACGAACCGGCGTTTTCCGCCTTCAGCCTCATCATCGTCAAGCCGCCGGAACACACGGTAACAGTCAAGGTTACCGAGAAAGACACGCAGACTCCTGTTCAGCACGCAGAAGTGCGTTTGGGTGTCTACCGCGCTGCGACGGATGAAACCGGGTTGGCAAAGGTGGAGTTGCCCAAAGGCACCTATGAGCTGAATGTCTGCAAGATTCCCTATGAAATTTTCTCGGAACCGGTGGAAGTCACCGAAGATGTAACCCTCTCTATTGACGTTGTCGCCGCCGTCGAACCTCAACAGGAATATTGGATGTGAGAGGGCGAGTGAGGGATTGCTGTCGGGTAGAGGTACATCTTTGTTGGCGGTTGCGTATCGGCGACGGCGGATTTCAGATTGAGGACGGGCACGTGCTTCCCCGATCCTTTACACTTTCCTGCCCAATAAAATCTGCAACAGAACGCTCCGAGCGGCGACTATCTCTAATGTGAGCCAAAGCCAGGACGAACTCTACCGGGAGGCGACTGCAGCTTACGGCGGCGCGCTGGACCGGCTCGTCCGGGCTTATGAGCTCGATCTGGAAAGGCGCCGGGACCTTCTGCAGGACATTCACCTGGCTTTGTGGCGAAGTTTTGAAAAGTTTGAAGCGCGATGTTCTCTCCGCACGTGGGTGTATCGCATCGCGCACAACATAGCCACTTCGTACGTCATTCGACAGCGCCGGGCAAACTCACGTTTCCTGCTCAGCCTGGAGGAAATCGACTCCATACCTCAACAGGGCGATCAGATCAGCGAGACGGACCATCGCATGGATCTCGAACGACTCCTTGAGCTGGTTCATCGGCTGAGTCCGCCGGATCGGGAAATCATGCTGTTGTATCTGGAGGACCTCGATGCGGCGGCGATCGGAGAAATCATGGAAATGTCGGCGGTGAACGTGCGAAGCAAGATTCATCGGATCAAAGCGATTCTGGCTCGCCGCTTCCGTGCGGGAGGACAACCATGATGGGCGAAACTCCCGCGAATGATCCAAGGCTGATGTGGCAGAGCCAGAGGAGGGACCATCCAGTCATGTCGGTGGAAGAAGTCCGGGTCATGGCGCAAAAGGTTCACGCGAAAGTTCGTCGCAATGTGATCATTGCGTTCGTTCTTGGTCTTCTC
>QHXD01000175.1:0-4325 GCA_003223895.1 Acidobacteriota bacterium | reverse complement strand
CACACCTTATCGGCCGATGCGGCATTGAAAGGTTGCCTGGACTTTTATCGGAAGGAGCTCGAAGCCCAGTATCGTTCGATTGCATTGACCTGGCGTTTCCTCGTGCCGGCTGTCGTCTTTACCTTCCTGATTTGGAACGCGATCTTCACTACGAGTGCCCTTGTGCCGAGAATCCTTTTGCCGTCTGTGCTCGTCCTGACCTTCTTTGCACGGCACCGCGAGGTGCGAAGGTTCAAACACAAACTGGTCAGACTGGATGAATTCGAAAGAGAGAACCTTCAATGATTGCGCGCGTCATTCAATGGATGGCGTCTTCTGTTCAAGATCTCCGTCACGGAATCGTCCTTGTACGGCGGGACGCCAGTGTCTCTGCTCTCATTGTGCTGGTGCTCGCGCTTGGGATCGGCGGCAATGCCGCGATTTTCACTCTGTTGAAAGCCGCCTTCCTGGATCCGCTGCCGTATCAGGATGCGGACCGGTTGGTGACTGTAATCGGGAGCGTACCCAACAAGCGAATTCAGGGCGGAGTCAATCTATACAATCCGAGCGTTTCCGAGTTTCTGGAAATTCGCAAGCGCAGCCGCGTTCTCGAACAGATGGTCTTCGTGGATCATCGCGACTTTCAGCTCACCGGGACCGACGAACCTGTGCGTGTCTTCGCGGCACGAGTAACAGCGTCGTTTTTCCCGTTGCTTGGTGTGCGGGCATCGCTGGGCCGAACGTTTTCTCCCGAAGAGAATAGCCCCGGCCGGAACCAGGTGGTGATCGTGAGCAACGACTTCTGGAAAACCCAGATGGGAGCGGACCCCGCTGCGGTTGGTCGGTCGTTGCGTCTGAACGGCGAGCCTTGTGTTGTAGTGGGCGTACTGCCGCCCGGCTTCAGTTTCGACTATCCGAGTCTTCGGATCCCTGAGCCGGCCGAGATCTACGTACCGTTTCCGATCGAGACGTCCTACGTGTTGCGGCCCGGCGTGGACGGGCGGGTCGACCCGGTGCGTGTACTGGCCCGGCTTCGCGACGGAAGCGAGCAGGCGCAGGCAGCCGCTGAATTGGAGAGCATCGCCGCCGCCCTATATCCTCCGGAACAGATCGCTCCTGGCCAACCGCGGGACTTTTCTTTCCGGGTGCTGCAACTGCGTGAAGCCATAGTGGGCAGTCAACGCTCGCTGCTCTGGTTGTTGCTGGGAGGCGTTGCAGTTTTGCTGCTGATTGGGTGCGCGAATACGGCGCAGCTTCTTTTGGCTCGATCCCTTCGCCGGGCAAGGGAAGTCACGATTCGGGCGGCACTGGGGGCCAGCCGGACACGTTTGATCCGGCAGTTTCTCATGGAAGGCCTGGTTCTCGCGGGATGTGGGGGCGTCATCGGGCTGCTGGTTTCGGGTTGGATTACGCGCCTCCTCGTTCGTCTGCTTCCGGTCCGCAGCCCGATTCTGGAATCGGCGCATCCGGACGTGCGCCTGTTGGGGTTCACATTGGCGGTTTTAGTGATTTCTTCCATCGTCTTCGCGATCGTTCCTGCGGTTAAAGGAAGCATGTGGACGTTGGGACCAGCTCTAGCCACGCGCGCCGCGATAGGACAGGGCAATTGGTGGCGGCATGTCATGATCGCTGTCGAAGCGGCACTTTCGGTTTTGCTGCTATGTGGAGCGGGGCTGATTGGGCAGAACCTGTGGAACCTGATTTCGACTCCAGCCGGCTTCGATGCCAAACAGGTGTTGATGATGCAACTGCGCCTGCCGTCTCAGCGGGAGCAAACGAGCCTGGCGTATCAGGAATACCTGGAGAGCATCGCAGCGATTCCGGGAGTGGATTCGGCTGCCGTCGCGACAGCGACTCCATTACGTCCCTTTCGAGGCGGATATTTCCGAATGGTCGGCGAGCCGCCCGAAGTTCTGGCGAGCCGGCGTCCGACCTGGGGTTACTTCGTCAGCCCGGATTACTTCCGCACGCTCGGCATTCCCCTCGTCGCGGGCCGCACGTTCCGCGATGACGACGCGAAGGGACGGCCGCTGGTGGCCGTCGTGAACGAGGAATTCGTACGTAGCCACGGAATCGGGCCGGATCCGATCGGCCGCCAGATCGATGATGGTCCGGGCGGGCTGATCACGATTGTGGGTGTCGTTGCAGATGCGCGCGTGCGCGGTCCGCAGACGTTACCCGAGCCGCAGTTCTACACGTCGTACCTGCAGTACTTCTGGCCGGGCGTATACGTGCTCGTGCATTCGTCACTGCCGCAGGCTCAACTCGTGAGGAGGGTGAAGGATGCGATTCGCTCCTCGTACCACGATCAGCCCGTGTTCAACGTCTCGACCATGGATCAGGTTTTTTCGAACTCGATTGCCACGCCGCGCTTCAACGCGTTCCTCATGGGCGCATTCGCGTTGCTTGCACTGGCAATGGCCGCCAGTGGGATGTACAGCGTAATCTCGTGTCTGGTGTCGCAGCGCACAAATGAAATCGCACTCCGTATCGCGCTCGGTGCCGGCCGCAAGGAGATCCTCAAGACCGTTCTGGTAACCACGATGGCCTGGGTGCTGGCCGGACTCGCAGGCGGTCTTGGTCTGGCGGTGCTGGCCGGCAACACGATACGCAGTCTCACAAGCAGCGCGCTTCCCGCGTCACCGGCTATGTACTCCTCTGTTGTGCTGTTCTTTCTTGCAGTCACGCTGCTGGCCGCCTTCAGGCCGCTTCGGCGCGCTGTACGGCTGGATCCGGCCACGGCGCTGCGCTGCGAGTAACCGATCAGGTCTTGACGACTCCAAGCCCCGGCGCTACTATTTCTGCGCCATGATCGGACGCATCGCGAACATCACAACCTCCAAGCGACCTCCTGCCGGTCATGCCGCCCGTTTCGATTTCCCCGACCGTTCGGCGGCCTAGCGCCGAGCCGGACGGATTTCCCAACAAGCCGGCCCGAGAAGCGCCTAGACCGCCTGGCCCCACGAGGGTTCAAGTTTCACTACTGGTGCATCCTGGGCTGTGGTGTGGAGCCGCCGCCCTTCGTAAATACGGGAGGACGTCATGCGCACATTGAAGGAAATGATCGTAAACAACCAGAAGGTTCGGTTTAGTTTCTATCGGGACGGGCAACTTTGGTATGAGACAGAATGCGGCTTCCGCTTCCCTGTCCCAATCGCAGATGCGGGAACGGCAACTTTCCTCGCCGAGGATCGCGCTATTCTCTTCATGCGGTACATCCGGAAACAAATGGCCGTTTTGGAAGATGCGCGCCGCGCGCGAGAGTGAGGAGTTGATCGAGTGCATGAATGACGAGGATATTTATGGAACTCCGCCGGTGATCCAGGCCATCCGGCATGAAACCGAGAAACTCGGTTTCACGATGGCCTCTGAGCCAAAGACCGGCTCGTTGCTTCGAGCATTGGCGGCAACGAAGCCGGGTGGGCGGTTGCTCGAGTTAGGCACGGGCACAGGCATTGGAACGGCCTGGCTGCTTGCAGGGATGGATGGAAATTCCCGGCTGGAGACAGTCGATCGCGATCCGGTCGTCGTGGCGGTAGCTCAGGGGCATCTCGGCCACGATCCCAGAGTGAGATTCCATTTGATGGACGGCGCAGATTTTTTAACCCGGCCCCAGCAGCAATTCAACCTTATATATGCCGACGCCTGGGCCGGTAAGTTTTCGCATCTGGATCTTGCTTTGTCTCTGCTTCGGACCGGCGGCATCTACTTCATCGATGATCTTCTCCCGCAGCCCAACTGGCCGGAAGGCCATGCACCGAAGGTCCCTGCCTTGATTGAGAATTTGGAAAATCGAAGCGGTTTTGTGTGTACCAGACTGGCCTGGGCTTCGGGCCTGATGATTGCCGTGAAAACTGAGGTCTGATGCAAAAGTCCGGTCAAATGCTTCAACTTGCTACCAGCATGGACTCTTCTGCCACCAGCTCCACGTCTCCAATTCCCAATTGGGGGTATCCCCGACAAGTGCCCGCTGGCGAAGATAGACGTCATGGCGGATGGCCAGGGGCAAGAGTTCGAATACGGGACCGAGCGGGTCGTCAGAAACACAAACACCGGCTTGCCGCCTTTTATTAAGGTCGAATTTGGCTTCATTGGCTTTCCACCAATCATGGGCGGCAGGCACATCCGGCGGTGGAGTTGGTTCCCACAAGTCCAGTTCGTCTTCGCTGAGACTCGGCGAGGGTTTCGGAGGAGCGCCTCGGGGAACAGCCTGTCCGGTGATTCGTTCGATGGCACTTGCTGCAGGCTCCGCCAGTCGCGGATCGCTCAAAAGATCCAGCAGTACAGGCATACATGCAGGGAATCCCAGGCGTCCCAAAGCGCCCATGGCAGCGTTTGCTAACACT
>QHXD01000895.1 GCA_003223895.1 Acidobacteriota bacterium | reverse complement strand
AATCGTCGATCAGGCCCACCATCAAGGCGATGCTTCCGGCAAGAAGCAGGCCCAGCGTTTCCTGGCCGAAATCGGTGAAAACGCCCACAGTGAGCAGAAACGCGATGTATACGGCCAGGCCGCCAAAATAAGGCACGGTCTCGCCGTGAGTTTTCAATTTTCCGTCAGGCCGGTCCACAATCCCCAACTGTAATGCCGCTTTGCGCATGACCGGCGTCCAGTAAAGAGAGAAAACGAAACTCAATATGAACGCGGCTCCATATTCGATCATAAAACCTTCAAGCATCCAGACGCCGGCTAAAGCCGGCGACTACATTGCCCTGCGGCATCGTTTCTTAATGTAGTCGCGGGCTTTAGCCCGCGTTTCCAAATTCTGCCGTTAGCCCGTTTTGCCCAGGCAGTCTCGATAGGCGGCTTCAAGTGTTGCAACTGAAGTACCGATGTCGAACTCCATCACGCGGCTCTTGCCTCGATGTCCCATTTTACGGCAAAGGTCCTGGTCTTCGACGAGCCGCAGGACGGACTCGGCCATGCCATCGACATCGTGGGGCTCGTGCAGGTAGCCGTTATCGGCATCGATGATGGCCTCCCGGGCACCGTCCACGTTGGTGGCGATGATCGGCAGCTCAGCGGCCATCGCCTCCGAAAAGACGCAAGGTAAACCTTCCCACAGGGACGTCAACACGACAATATCCAGGTTCCTATAGACCTCGGGCATGTCGTTTTCGTTCTGCCAGCCGAGCAGCGTGATGTGCCCGCCTATACCGTACTTGCGAATGCGCTCCTCGACCGACGGGCGCAACTCCCCGTCACCGGCCATCACGAAGTGCGCGCGGTGTGTCTTCTTCAGAACGCGGGCGGCCACTTCCACGAAATCCTCGGGCGATTTCTGTGGTTTGAAACAGGCCACCATTCCCACGATGACCTTATCGTCCGGAATGCCCCAGGTCCGCAGCTGCCGGCGCCTGGGTTTCGGCTGGATGAACTCCTCAACAGAGATCGAGTCCCGGCAGAGGATCCAGTCACCACGGCGAAACACGCCGCTTTGCTCGCCCTTGTCGGCATTCGCGTACGAGACGACCACCAGCTTGGTCGTGATTTTCGTGGTGATGCGCTCCAGCCACACATAGACCTTGCGGACGATGGGGCGCTGGAAGTCATTGAAGCCGAAGCCATGAGCGGTATGAAAAATGACCGGGACTCCGGCCAGCCAGGCGGCCCAGCGTCCGAGAATGCCGGCCTTCGAGCTATGCGTATGAACCACTTGCGGCCGTTCGCGGCGAAACAGCCGCCACAGTTTCACAAATGCCACTAAGTCCTTTACCGGCCGGACTTCACGGACAAGTGAGGGAATCCAGACGCGGCTGAGATCGGGAATCCGGTTGGCCCAGTCCACCAGCAGGCCCTCCGGCCCGGTGGCCAGCCCCACCTGGTATCGCTCCCGGGGCAAGCGCTCCAGGGTCATTAAGGTCACCTTCTGGGCGCCGCCAAGCTCGAGCTTGGTGATCACATGAAAGACTTTTGATCGCATCCGCTTCAGGGAATGATACCGAGGGAGCATTTCAGAAGAAAGTGGGTACTCCGGGCCAGAATGTAGTCGCGGGCTTTAGCCCGCGTTCACCTTACAGGCCGAGCCGCCGGCGCAGGCGATATATCGATTTGGGATGCAGTCCGATCAGTTGCGCGGCCCGGCGTTCGCTTCCGCCCGTTGCGGCAAGGGCGGTGACGAGAAGCTGCCGGGCCGTCTGTTCCATGATCGCGTAATAGTTTCCGACGCCGGACCGGTGTGGATTCGCGGGTGTTAAAAGCAAGTCCTCGGGCAGGTCCTCGATGCCCAGGGTGTCCGTTTCGCTCTTTACGACGGCAGAGTGAATGACGTTCTCGAGCTCGCGGACATTGCCGGGCCAATGATGCCGTTGAAGCGCGGCGATGACTTCAAGGGAAACGTCCGTGACCCGGCGGAAAGGCCCGCTTGCATACTTCAATGCAAAATGACGGGCGAGCAAGGGAATATCGTCGCGCCGCTCGCGGAGTGTGGGAGTTCGAATGGAAAATACTTTCAGGCGATAGTAGAGATCCTGTCGAAATCTTCCCGCGGCGACTTCGTTGGCCAGGTCGCGATTGGTGGCCGCGATCACCCGAATGTCGACCGGCACCGGTGCGGTTCCCCCGACGCGGTCCACTTCTCGATTCTGCAGCGCCCGCAGGAGTTTTACCTGACAGGCAGGACTGACTTCGCCCATCTCGTCGAGAAACAACGTGCCTCTGTGCGCAAGCTCGAATTTGCCTTTCTTCTGCTGGTCCGCTCCGGTGAAAGCTCCTCTCTCATGTCCGAACAGCTCGCTTTCCAGAATGTTCTCGTTCAGCGCACCGCAATTGACCGCCACAAAAGGGCCGGCGGCCCGCCGGCCGTACTGGTGAATAGCGCGGGCCACCAGCTCTTTTCCGGTGCCGCTTTCGCCGGCAACCAACACGTCCACGTCCGCGCCCGCCGCCTTCTCGATGGCTCGATGGAGCGCCTTCATGGATTTGCTGTCGCCGACCAGGGAGAACATTATTTTTTCCTCTTCGCGTCGAGCGCATCGATCTGTTTCTGCAGAGCGCGAGCGGCGGCGTAATTGGCCATCCGGATGTAGATCCAGAGGGCCACCAGACCAAGGAACGCGACGAAGCGCAATCCGACACGTAACCAATCCACATTGGAACTTAAAGCCGCTCCAAGGAGCGGCAGGCCCAGCAGAACAAACGAAAACATCTCGACGGCGACAAACTCTATGCCGCTCCAGAGGCCGTCCTTCTTTCGAACGAGTTC
>QHXD01000174.1:7985-14881 GCA_003223895.1 Acidobacteriota bacterium | reverse complement strand
ACCGATCTCGGCATGCCGGACATGGATGGATATGAATTGTTGTCGAAGATCCGTTCCGAGAGCGGAGGGCGCGATATTCCGGCAGTTGCCCTGACTGCATTTGCCGGTGCTGAGGACAAACAAAAGTCGCTGCGAGCCGGTTTCCACGCTCATCTTTCCAAACCCATCTCGCTGAAAGAGCTTATCGCGGCGATAGACGACTCAGCCCCCAAGTGAGGAGGATGGAAGATCAACTGCTAACCAAGAAGTAGCTATGTTGGCTCCAACTCAGCAAAACGCGAGAAAACTCGCCGGGATATCTGTCCTCGTCGTCGAAGATGATGCGGACGCGCGAGAATTAATCGCGGTTTTACTCGAGCAAAATGATGCGACAGTTACATCCTTCGGGACGGTTCCGGCTGCCCTCGACGCATTAAAGAACCTCACGCCCGATGTCCTGCTCGTTGACATCGCCCTGCCGATATACAACGGCTTTGCCTTCATCGGGCGCGTTCGCGCACTGGCCGATCCTTCTAAACGAAAGCTGCCTGCAATCGCACTGACAGCATGGTCAACGACAACTGATCGCGATACCGTGCTGATCTCGGGCTTCCAGGTGTTCATGGCGAAGCCGTTTGACGCCGAGCTACTCGTAGAAACCATTGCCAACGCTGCAAGCTTGAATCGAAACGCGGCATAAACTCCTGCTGGGAAAAGTGATAGGGAAAAAGTTCCGTGTTCCCCGGAAATATGGCACCGGGCGAAAAACCACGGTGGACGCGGATCTTAGCCGGTCATTATGTTGGAAAGTGATGCTTTCAGAACAGCTTCACCGCCATCGCCGCCGTTGCTTCAACAGTCCTGGCGGCCGTTGGACCCGAAAGTGCCAACTACGTGGCGTCAGACGTAGAATGCGTCCGGCAGATCAATCAAAAGGAATTCAGGCGTAATCATGAAACCATCAGTATTAATTGTGGATGACGACCAGAGTTTTCGTACATATGTCACTCTGCTACTCCGGGGCAGGGAATACCCGGTCGAGGCACTGGAAAACGGCGATCAGCTTATTGCGCGGCTCAAATCAGCGGAGATTCCCTCGGTGATTTTGCTGGACGTGCTCCTGCCGGATAGTGATGGCATTGAAGTGATCGGGAAAATCAAAGCCATGGGAGTCAGCGTTCCGGTGATCATGCTGTCGGGCGTGGGTCATGTCAGGACGGTGGTCGAGGCAATGAAACTGGGAGCTTCGGATTTCCTGATGAAACCCTTCGACGACAGTACGCTGGAACGCGCCATCAATAACGCCGTTGAGCTTTCTCAAACACCCGAGCGAGTCGCAGCAACACCCATTGTCGCGGAAGAGCCGGACGGGTTTGTGACCCGCAATCCCAAAATGCGCCGCCTGGCAGACATCGTCAAACGGGTCGCGGGTACAGACGTTCCGATTCTCATAGCCGGAGAATCCGGAGTCGGCAAAGAAGTGATGGCGCGGTTTGCTCACCATCATTCGGAGCGGCGCGACCGGCCTTTTCTGAAGGTCAATTGCGCGGCATTGCCGCAGGACCTGCTGGAATCGGAGCTCTTCGGATACGAGCGTGGCGCTTTTACGGGAGCCGTTACGGACAAGCCAGGAAAATTCGAGCTCGCCCATACCGGCACGCTGCTGCTGGACGAGATTGGGGAAATGAGTCCTCTGCTGCAGGCAAAGCTTCTGCACGTTTTACAGGACGGGACATTTTCGCGGCTTGGTGGCAGAAAGACAACGCGAGTCGATGCCAGGGTCATCGCCGCCACAAACATCAACATCGAAGAAGCCGTGGCGAAAGGAAAGTTTCGTGAGGATCTGTATTTTCGCCTCAATGTAATCCGTGTGGACCTGCCGCCTTTGCGCGAACGGCGGGAAGATATTCCGGAGCTCTGCAACCACTTTATCGAGAAATATCGCGAGCAGTACAAGAGCCAGAGCCGGGAATTGCCGGCTGAGCTGATGAGCCGCTTTGTTCAGTATCAGTGGCCCGGCAATATCCGGGAGCTCGAGAATTTCATCAAACGATTTCTTGTTTTGCCCAACCACGAATCCTTCTTGACCGATTTCAACGTGTCAGGTATCGCAGCAGTGGAGGAGAAGGTTGTTGTTGCCACACCGCCGGGTGCCAGCTTACTCGCCGTGTCGGCCGCCGCTGCCGATCGTGCCGAACGAGAACTCGTACGCCGAGTTCTGGGCGAGACACGCGGAAACCGCAAGCAGGCCGCCTTAAAGATGAACATCTGCTACAAGGCGCTGCTCAACAAGCTGAAACGCTGGGGCGGGACAGAAGAGACAGCTTTCAAAAGCGAAGCCGCGTAGACTGTAGCGGCGGTCTATGACCGCCGCTACAGCGTGGTGCGATACCAGTCGAGAATCTGTTCGCCCGTCCAGAACAATACGCCGGGACGGGACTGCATATGCTCCAGCGTCTCCCGGAAATATCGCAGCCGATGGGGCGCTCCCATGATGTAAGGATGCGCGACCAGTGCCATGATCCGCGCTGAATTCTGCGCGTCGGCATACAACTGCTCAAACTGATCGACAGCGCGGTCCTTGTATTCCGATGCTTTGTGGTGCTGGATCAGAATCATGGCCACGTCATTGCATTCCTGCGTGTACGGCACGCTGACGAGGGGACGCGTGCGGGTCTTCAGCATGACCGGCTGATCGTCGAGAACCCAATCAGAGACGTATTCGTAGCCTTCCTCGGCCAGGATGTCCGGCGTGTCCCATGTCTCCGTCAAGCCGGGTCCAAGCCATCCGCGTGGTGCGCGGCCGGTGAATTTCCGGATGGCGTCGGAGGTTTTCACGATATCGGCGCGCTCATCCGGAACTTTCTGCATGTTCTTCTGACCGAAGCCATGCCCCATGAACTCCCAGCCGCGTTCCTTCGCTGCGAGCGCGATGGGCTCATAGGTCTGTATCGCAGCGCCGTTGATGGCCAGCACCGCTGGAATCCGGAAGCGATCCAGGACATCCAACATTCTCCAGAAGCCCACGCGGTTACCATATTCATGCCATGCCCAGTTGGGAATGTCCGGCTCGGGCGAGCCGCCCGCAGGCGGAGTCAGGACGGTACGCGGCATGGTCTCGCGCGGATTCCATTCTTCGACGTTGATAATGACCCATACGACGAGGCGGGCGCCCTGGGGCAACGCGAGTCGCGGGCGGTCTTTGATGGCTGAATAAGCGATGCGCTCGTTGGGTAACATTTGAAACCTAGTGCGATCTGCTCCACGCTTTTTCGATTACCGGTCGAATGATCTTTGTGAATTCCACGTAAGCCGGCGGATAAAAATGCAACAGGTCGTCGCGGTAGAGCTCCAGGCGGGGTTTGCCTGCGGCATCGAACAATACAGGATTCACGTCAATGAAACCGAGTTTCGTGTTGTGCGTGGTGTAATCGCGAATGAGTGAATTGGCTTCGTCGACCACGTTCCACAGGGCCTTCTTTTCCGGCGCCTTATTAATGGATACGTAGAATATTCGAGTTTCGGGCAGCCCAGCCGAAACCTTATCCACGAACGCCTTGAAGTTGGCTAAGATTTCCGCCGCGCCCGCTCCGGCATCGACGTCGTTACTGCCGCAGTAATACACGATGATCCGTGGCTTATACGGCAGGACGATCTTGTCCATGTAGTGCAGCACTTCCCAGGTCCGCGAACCGCCAAATGCCCGGTTGAAGACGGGCAGCGGCTCCATCTGTTTCTTGAGGTCTGTCCATTGGCGGAAGATGCTGCTGCCGATGAAGAGAATCGCTCCCTGAGGCGGCGGACTGCTCTTGTCCTGATTGAGAAATTCCTGGATCGCGTCCGCAAAACCGATCGGCCGTGCCGATTGCCGGACGCCCTGACCCGCGAGTCCCGTCGCGAGCAGCGCTGGAATTACCAGACACCAGAATATGCGTCGATTCATTGGCAGGAGCCTACCACAGAAATTCCGGGACACGCCAGTCCAGGGAATGAACGCGGGCTGAAGCCCGCGACTACATTGGGGACCAACGTTCCGTCTGAAATGTAGTCGCGGGCTTTAGCCCGCGTTCGTTTTGGAATAACTGATATATTGACCACGATGGCGATACACTGTATTTTTCGATTGCTCACGCAAGGAGAAAGATTCCGATGATCGCTAACAAAACACAAAGGTGCCTCGCACTCGGCGCCGGCCTGCTGTTGGTGGCCGTCTTGAGTTACGGCCAGAAACCTGCTCTTCCGGAATTCAACAAGCTTCCTGACTGGAGCGGCGTCTGGCAGATGATGGGCGGGACGGTCTTTGACAGGGCCACGCAGACCGGACAAGGCGGATCGACAACGCATGGCGTGCGTATCCATCCTCCTTACAATGCCGAGTGGGAAGCCATCTATCAGAAGAACCTCGCGTTGAGAGACCAGGACCGGCTTCCTGATGTGATAACCAATTGCGGCGTTCCCGTCGGATTTCCGCGAATCATGAACCTGCCGGATGTCTACGAGTTCGTCATCCGGCCCGAAGAGTTCTGGATTCTTACGGAAAATGGTCCGAACGTCATGCGTGTTTATACAGATGGACGAGCAGTCCTGGCGCCGGAAGAAAGGTGGGGGACGTACACCGGCGATTCGGCTGGTCATTGGGAAGGCGACACACTCGTGTTCCAGACTGTGGCCCTGAAGGGATCTCGCGATGGAGATTCCATACTCGACAGAACCGGCGCGGTTCTAAGCGATGCCGCACAGGCGACCACCCGCATGCGAAGGATCAATGACACGACCATCGAGTCGCAGATGGTCATCGAGGACGCGAAGGCTTTCACGAAGCCCTGGACGGTCACCAAGCAATTCCGGCGTTTGCCCACAGGGACTCGCGTGTACGATTATGGCTGTGCCGAAAACAATCGAAATCCGGTCGACGCCGCAACGGGCCGAACCCTGACATTGGGTCCGGACGGCAAGCCGTTAGAAGACAGGGAAAAGGATTAATCTCTATCCCGAAGGAGATCGTTATGAAGTCGGTTTATAAAGTTGTTCTGGCAGTTTTGGCTGTGGCTGGATTTTTCTTCGCGGTTCAGCCCGCGGTCGCACACCACTCGGGTGCGGAGTTCATGGATCAGGTGAAGGAAATCACGGGCACGATCAAAGAGTTTCAATTCAAGAATCCCCATACCTGGATTCAGGTGGTGGTCGAGAACCCCAAGGGCGAGAAGGAAGAATGGAGCGTCGAGTGGGGCGCCCCGAATTCCCTGGCGCGCCAGGGCTATCGTCCGTCGACATTCCCGGCGGGCGCGAAGGTCGTCATGCGCATCCATCCTATGCGCAGTGGTGCTCCTGCCGGCGGCTTCGTCGCTGCGAAGTTCCCCGATGGAAAAACGGTCGGTAAATGGGAATAGTCCTGTAAACACAAAGAAGAATTAGCCGCGAATTACGCGGATTACGCGAATGGGCGCATCAAAGAATCCTTGATGCGCCCATTCGCGTAATCCGCGTAATTCGCGGCTAATTCTTCTTTGTGTTTCATCAGCCTTCGTGAGCCATTTCCTCAGCGCAGCCTTCGTGGCCGCAATTGCAAGCGAGCTCGGTCAACTTTCCTGCATCGTGGCAGTACGGGCTGCAATACTTGTCGCCGTTCAGGGCCGTACAATTGCACGCGGGATGACCGCATTTCTTTTCCTTAGCCATTGGTCGTCCTCCTTTCAGCCCCAAGTCTCATAATGGTTGGTGCAAGTCGTTAGCCATCGCTTGAGAAAGAGTGACTTGCAAAGGTAGGCAACTTGCCTATTGAAATCTGGCGGGAACGATATCTTAAATAGAAATATGAACCTCATAGTCGAGTCCCATCCAGTTTCAATTCCCATCGCCGGTGGAGTGATCGACGGGGACCTTGGAATTCCCCCGGCCAGTCGCGCCACGGTGCTGTTTGCACACGGCAGCGGGAGCAGCCGTCACAGTCCACGGAATAAGTACGTCGCGCGAATTCTCAACGCCTCCGGAATCTCCACGCTGCTTCTCGATTTGTTGACACCCGGCGAGGAAGCTCTGGATCAGCAGACCGCGCATTTGCGATTCGATATCGATTTGCTTGCGGAGCGCCTGGAAAACGCGACCGGCTGGCTCAGCGCACGGTCCAGTCCCGAAGCGCAGCATATCGGTTATTTTGGGGCAAGCACCGGCGCCGCGGCCGCTCTCGTTGCCGCGGCAAGACTCCCGAAAATCGTCGAGGCCATCGTTTCCCGTGGTGGACGACCGGATCTGGCTGGACCATCGCTCGAGTTCGTCACTGCGCCGACGCTGCTGATCGTCGGAGAGTATGACGAAACTGTTATTGAACTGAATCAACAGGCCGCGGCCAAGGTGCGGGCGCCGCACGAACTGGTAATTGTTCCTCGCGCAAGCCACCTGTTTGAGGAACCCGGAGCGTTGGAACAAGTCGCATATCTGGCCCGCCTCTGGTTTGAAGACTATTTGCTCGGGAAAAAAGCAAACGTGGCTTGAGATAACCACAAAGACACAAGGAAGGAAGCCAGAAGCCAAGGAAGCCAGAAGCCAGAATGGGTTCGCGCGATCCCATTCTGGCTTCTGGCTTCCTTGGCTTCTGGCTTCCTTCCTTGTGTCTTTGTGGTTACTGACACCGGGAAACAAGGTAGACTGCCCGAGGAGAAAACATGAAGAAGTCCCTGCTCTTCGTGACGTTGATTGCCGCCGTGTCCGCCTTGGCGCAGGTCCGGAACGTTGCGCCCGTAACCCCGGCGATGCTCTTGAATCCGAGTCCGGATGACTGGCTGATGTACAGCCGAACGTATGACGCGCAGCGTTACAGTCCTCTGAATCAGATCAGCAAGGGGAACGTCGGCAGGCTCGCACAGGTGTGGACCAGGCCTCTGGCAACCGGGACGATCGAGATCATACCCATCGTGCAT
>QHXD01000174.1:0-7950 GCA_003223895.1 Acidobacteriota bacterium | reverse complement strand
GTACGTTGCTGTCCCGACGCAGGTGGACGGCATGGGACGAACGGCCGTCGAGGCTCTCGACGCCGCGAACGGCAACGTCATTTGGGAATACGTCCGGCCCACCGGCGGACCTTCGAGGACGAAAACGCTGGGCATCTTTGAAGATCTCATCATATTCGGCGCGCCGGACAACTACATCGTGGCCCTGGACGCCAACACCGGCAAGGTGAGATGGGAAACGCAATCCACCGGCGGCCTTTCATCCGGAACGATCGTTTTCGGCGATAAAGTCCTCACGGGCCGCACCTGCAACGGACAGCGCGCAAATTGCTACATCGCAGCCCACGACGCCCGGACTGGGAAGGAAGCCTGGCGTTTCTACACCGCGGCCGGGTCGGATGATCCCACCGGAGACGCCACCTGGGGCGGCGCGCCCGAAGCCACGCGCACTGCATCGACCTGGGGATTGGGAGGATCCTACGATCCCTCGCGCAAGACCATCTACTGGGGAGTCGCGAATCCCACGCCCAACACGCGCGCGGCTCGGCATGGCGGCAACGTCGACGCGATTCCGAGAACCGCCCCGGCCGATCTCTACAGCAATTCAACCGTCGCGCTCGATGCCGAAACCGGCAAGCTGCGCTGGTATTTCCAGCATCTGCCCGGCGACGATTGGGACCAGGACTACACCAACGAGAGAATTCTCCTGCGTACGAAGGTCAGCCCCGATCCCAAATTCGTGAAGTGGCTCAATCCCGATATTCCTAAAGGTCAGGAACGAGACATCGTCATGAACGTCGGAGAAGGCGGAGGAATATTTGCGCTCGACCGCACGACCGGCCAGTTCCTGTGGGCCAATCCTTTTCCTTATGACGATCCGAATTTCCTGATCTCCAACATCGACGGCAAGACCGGAAAGACGACCATCAATTGGGATGTCGTTCTCAAACAGCCCGGTGAACACCACGTCATTTGTGCTTACAACACGAAAAGCTATTGGCCGATGTCCTATCATCCCGGCAAGAATTCGCTCTACATTCCCTATGCGGATGATTGCCTCGATATGACTCGCGCCATCGGAAGTCCAGGACCTCGAGGCGCCCCGCCCACGCCCGGTAACGCGCCGGAGCGCAGGTTCGGCACTCGCCGTCCGGGGTCCGATCCCGAAAAATTCGGCGGGCTCGCCAAGGTCAATGTCGCGACAGGCGAGATCACTCGCCTTTACGAAGGTCCAGCTCCCGGTAACGGCGCGACGCTGACGACCGCAGGAGACCTGGTCTTCTGGGGCGATCTCAATCAGAAATTCAGAGCGTTCGATGCGGATAATGGAAAGATTCTCTGGGAAGCCACGCTTGGAGGGCCGATCCAGAACAGCACGATCACGTATCGGGTAAACGGAAAACAGTATGTCGCCGTGATCACCGGTTTGGGCGCGGTCACTCAGAGTCTTTTCAACCGGGCCTTCACGCTGCCGAACTGAGACGTGGGATGGATTTATTGGAACCATGTATTCCCCTCCTTGCGAAGGAGGGGTGGCTGCGCCATTAATAAAATGCTCCCGTTCCGAAGCGGGCGCAGACGGGGTGGTCGCTCACACGAAACGTTTCGCCGAACTGACCACCCCGTCCGCGCCTTTCAAAGGTGGCTTCGCAGCATTTTCTTGATGGCGCGTCCACCCCTCCTGTCCCAGGAGGGGAATACGGTTCGCTTAACCAGGATTACCTTATGATGATGCGTATGTTTGTTTACCTTCTCTTCACCTCCACGCTTCTCGCTCAGGGGCCCCCACCCCCACCCAACCGGGAGGTTCCATCGCCGAACGTGTCCTTCGACCGGATCCTCAAAGCGAATCAAGAGCCGCAGAACTGGCTCACCTACGGAGGCTCGCCGCTGAGCCAGCGGCACAGCCAGCTCACGCAAATCACTCCCGCAAATGCGAAGGACCTGGAGCTGAAGTGGGTTTTTCAATCCCGCTCGCTGGAAAAGCACGAAGTCACGCCGCTGGTGGTGGACGGAACCATGTACACGATCCAGAGCCCCAATGACGTGATTGCGCTGAACGCTGCCACCGGCAAGACCATCTGGACGTACTCCCACAAGCCCGATCCCGCGGCCAGAAATTGCTGCGGCAAATTGACGCGCGGCCTTGCGATCCTGGGCGACAAACTCTTTCTCGCTGCGTTCGACGCACGCATGATCGCCATCGATGCGAAGACCGGCAAAGAACTCTGGAACACGCCCGCCGCGGATCCGAAGCAAGGTTATGCGTTCACGCATGCGCCGCTCGTGGTGAAGGACAAAGTGATCGCAGGCACGGCCGGCGGAGAATACGGGGTGCGCGGATTCATCGCCGCGTGGAACGTCAACACAGGCGAGGAAGTCTGGCGGTTCAACACGGTCCCCGGTCCTGGCGAGCCCGGCCATGAAACGTGGAGCGGCGACTCGTGGATGCACGGCGGAGCACCCGTCTGGGTAACCGGCTCCTACGACGCGGCCGCCAACCTTACCTACTGGGGCGGCAATGCCCGCCTCGGCGACAATCTGTACAGTTGCTCCGTGATCGCGCTCGATCCCGATACCGGAAAGCTGAAGTGGTACTACCAGTTTTCACCGCACGACGAGTTCGACTGGGATTCCACGCAAACCCCGGTGCTGGCGGACATGGACTGGCAGGGACGCTCGCGCAAAGTGATGTTCTGGGCGAATCGCAACGGAATATTTTACGTGCTCGACCGTCTTACAGGCGAGTTTCTGCGCGCCCGGCCGTTCGTGAAAGTGAACTGGGCGGATGGATTCGACGAGAAAGGCCGGCCCATACGCGTGCCGGGAATCGTGCCCACCATTGCAGGCACGCTCGTCTATCCCGGCAACCAGGGCGGAACCAACTGGTATCCGCCTTCCTACAGCCCGCGCACCGGCTTGTTTTATATTCCGGCATGGGAGAACAGCTCGACGACATATATAAAAGGTCAGGAGCCGCCGGAGTTCCATGAGGGCCAGGGATTCGCCGGCCTGTTCCCCAAACCGGGGAATCGGGATGACGATGCCTATGGGGCGGTCCGCGCGATCGATCCGAAGACGGGCGACAGGAAATGGGAGTTCCGGCAAAACGCCGCCTCGACCGAAGCCGGCATTCTGACCACCGCCTCCGATGTGCTGTTCAGCGGCGGGAGAGACGGGACGTTTTACGCGCTCGACGCCCGCGACGGGAAGTTGCTGTGGCAAACGAATCTCGGGCCTTCGGTTGCGGCCGGGCCCATGACGTTTGCGGTGAATGGGAAGCAGTACGTGAGCATCGTGGTGGGGAGCTCGCTGTTCACGTTTGGCTTACGGGAGAATTAGCCGCGAATTACGCGGATTACGCGAATGGGGCGCAAAAAAAAAATTCTTGATGCGCCCCATTCGCGTAATCCGCGTAATTCGCGGCTAATTTCCCTTAACCTTGCAGTTCCTTGCGCACGATCTTCGCCCCCTGAACCATCGCCTTCAGCTTGCCCAGTGCGACCGGTTGCCGCAAACGCAGCAGCCCGCAATCAGGCAGCACCGCCGTGCGTTCCGGCGGCAGGAACTTGAGCGCGTGGCGTATCCGCTCCGCGACGATTTCCGGCGATTCCACTGAATCGCTCTTCACGTCGATCACGCCGACTCCCACCTCCAGCTTGCCGGGAAACTCCTTGAAAAGTTCCAGGTCCTCGCCGCCGCGCCATGCGAATTCCAGCGTCAGCTGCTGCACATGCGCCTCGAGAATCGCCGGAAAGAGATACTGGTAGTTCCCGGCCCATGACGGCCGCCCGTACCGGTTGCCGTAGCAGATGTGCACGCCAATATGCGCATCCACGCCGTCCACCAGCGTATTGAGCAGCCGGACGCCGAAGGGCAGATCCTGGGGAAACCCGGAATAGTACGGCTCGTCGATCTGGATGTGCCGCGCGCCGGCCCGGACCAGTTCCTTCAACTCCATGTTCATGACGCGCGCGATGTCCAGGGCGAAGTCTTCCTCGGTCTTGTAATACTCGTTCCGGATGCGCTTCACCAGCGAGTGAGGTCCCGTGATGCAGAACTTGGTTTCGCGGCTCGTATTTGCTCGAAGGAACTTGAAGTCGTCCACCAGTCCCAACGAAGCCGTAGGAATCTTTCCGGTGACGACGCTCTCGTAGAAGTCGTAATAGAATTTTTTCGACGTGTGATCGATTTGCGTGCCCGGCAGGCGTTCGGCGAAATAGTCGATCAGGTTGTCGCGCCGCATTTCGCCGTCCGTGATGATATCGACGTCGGCCATTTCCTGGTCTTTGATGGCGGCTTTGACGGCGGTGTCGTGGATTTCGTCCAGATCGTGCCGGCTGATTTTGCGCATGATGTATTCGGTCTTGAGCCGTTCCAGCCAACTCGGCATCGAATAACTTCCCACGACCGACGTGGGCAGGATTGGTAGATTCATATCATTGCTCCCGTTGTGTCGTGTACAGGATCGACGTATTTGACTTCTCGCGGTAGCGGAATGGCGCAAAGTGCACATCGTAACCGGCCTGTCTTCCAATCTCCGCGAGCATCGCGCCGTTCACCCAATTGAGGATGGAGCCGTCGAGTTTCCCCGGTCCTCGGAATCCCTGAAGGTAATCGGAAACCTTGGCGACGAAAATATCCTGCACCTCCAGGAATCCGCGCGGGTGAAGCAGCGGGATCGTATTGCTGAAGCTTTCGACAGCGCCCGAGCTCAGGTGGAACCGCAGGTCGGCCGCGTCGCCGACAAACTCCTCCACGTGCGAAGGTCTCATTCCCGGCGGCAGCGGAGCTTCCATAAGGCTGTCCACCGCGACCAGGCGTTCCTCCAGGTGCAGCGCCGCCCAGACTGCCTGCCAGAACGCCATGCCCTGATCGACTTCCGAGAAATGCACCGGCCCTACCTCGAGCAGCCGCGTGACCGTTCGGTTGAAGTCGCTCGGCGGTACGCCGAACTTCTCGCAGATTTTCTGGACTTCCGATTGGTGCAGGTACGAGCGAACCTGAACGAAGTAGTACTTGCCGTCGCGCACGGCGATTTCGTCGGTCGGCAGGTTGTCGTAGACGTTCGTCAGGTGGATATAGAGCATCTTGTAGCGCAGGAACGATAGCGACTTGAAAGGATTCAGCGCATCAAGGGCCAGAAAGCTGCACAGCTCGCCGTGCGGGCCGAGGCGCTCCGTTGCCCGGTTCAGAGTCGCGATCGAGTAGTCGGCAACAAGGAATCGGATCCGCGGATAGTACTGGGTTCCGTGTTCACGATCCTGTTCCTTGAAGTCGTTCATCCAGCGCAGGGCTCGCTCGGCGGTGCCGACGCCGATTTCCATGACGAAGATTTCCGGGGGAAGCTGGCCCTTGCTGTCCATGTCCTTCAGGAGCGTCCAGAACTTGTTCGCGGAATCCTTGATGGCGACCGGATTGTGGCCGTCGGAGGTTCCCCCCGGGAGCGCCTTCTCGTATCCCTTTCCGGAGACTCTCTCCCAGTCCGGCAGGTACTGCCAGTACAGTTTGTTGAAGCTCCACACGACGCTGTTTCGCATCGGCCCGAACGGCTCCAGGGCGACGCGATCACCGTCCACCGTCTTCAATACCTCCGCGAGCGATTCGCGGAGGTTGGTCTCGCCGATCTGGCGCAGATCGATGGCAATCTCGATCATCGGAAGCACTTCGTCGTTGCGGACCGCTTTCCGCACGATGATGGGTTCCCGAAAATTCGTCTTGTACTGGATCCAGTCGAGATGAACATCCAGATTCTGCAGGATGCCGGATTGGACGCGCCCGTCCTCGAGCAGGGAGAGCAGCGTGGCAACCACGTCCCCAGCCAGCTTGGCATGGCCCGGCCTGACGTGGTTTACGTGTAAGATCATGACAAAAGTACTCCCTGGGGTTTATACACGACCCGGCGAATCGGGGTCAACGCCCTGAACCTAATTCGGGGACAGACGCATAAATCACCTAATTACGGGTAAAAGACCCTTGATTCGTAATTAGGTGATTTATGCGTCTGTCCCCGAATTAGGTTCGAGCAGCGAAAGGTTTTCGAATATCGCCTTGACGGAGCGGGACTTATTCAGCGAGTAGAAATGAATTCCGGGTACGCCAAAACGCAGAAGTCCCTCGCACTGTTCGGTGGCATATTCGATACCGAGATCAAGCTCCGCCGCGGCGTCGTTCTCCACTTTCGCGAGCAGCCCGTCGAGGCGCGCCGGGATCCCCGACCCGCACATCGCGGCAAACCGGCGCGTCTGGGCCGCGGACTGAACCGGCAGGATGCCGGGAACAATCGGCACTTTGATCCCGATCTTCCTGCAGTCATCCACGTAGCGATAGTAGTCTTCGTTGTCGAAAAAGAGCTGCGTGATCACCGCGTCGGCGCCGGCATCGACCTTCAGTTTGAGATACCGGAGATCCGACTCCCGGCTTTCCGCGCGGGGATGCACTTCCGGAAAGCCGGCCACCGCAATCGAGAACCAGTTGTAGGCGGCGGCCTCCTGCACCAGTTCCGTCGAGTAATGAAATCCGTCGGGATGCGGCCTCCAGTCGGTGACGCCCTTGGGAGGATCGCCTGCGAGCGCAATGATGTTTTCGATCCGGTTGGCTTTGAGCCTGTTCAGGACGGCGCGGACGTCGTCTTTGGACTGGTCCACAACGGTCAGGTGGCACATGACCTCCAGTCCAACGTCATCATGGAGCCGGGTCACAATCTCAACAGTCTTGTCCCGCGTGCTTCCACCGGCGCCATAAGTTACGGAACAAAATGCAGGATTGAGTGTCTTGAGAATCTCCACTTCCCGGAAGAGAGCGGCGTCCCCCTCAGGGGTCTTCGGAGGAAAGAACTCGAACGAAAAAGTCAAACCCGGTCTGGCGTAGAGATCGCGTAACTTCACTTCGCGCGAATACTACACTGCCGTCGTCAAAGGCCGCAACGGTTAAGTTGAATATTGAGAGGGTGAGGGTGATGGTGAGAGGGGCCGTAGGTGACGGAGCAAAACGCAGGATTGAGTGTCTTGAGAATCTCCACTTCCCGGAAGAGAGCGGCGTCGCCCTCAGGCGTCTTCGGAGGAAAGAACTCGATCGAAAAGGTCAAACCCGGTCTGGCGTAGAGATCGCGTAACTTCACTTCGCGCGAATACTATACTGCGGCTGCGCAGCCCGCAACGGATAAGTGCGGAGTATGGCTAAACGCGGGCTAAAGCCCGCGACTACATTTGGGGATCAACGTTCGGTATTTACATTTGGGGATCAACGTTCGGTATTAATGTAGTCGCGGGCTTTAGCCCGCGTTTAATGATAAATTTTAGATCCTATGAACCGATTCAACGCTTCTCTCAAAGATCTCGATCCGGAAATCCACTCTGCCATCCAGAATGAAGAGCGCCGCCAGGCCACAGGCCTGGAACTGATCGCATCGGAAAACTTCACCTACAAGGCCGTACTCGAAGCGACGGGCTCCGTCTTCACCAACAAGTACGCCGAGGGATATCCCGGGCGCCGGTACTACGGCGGCTGCGAGTTCGCCGACGTGGTCGAGAGCCTCGCGATCGAGCGAGCCAAAAAGCTTTTCGGCGCCGAGCATGTCAACGTTCAGCCGCACTCGGGCAGCCAGGCCAACATGGCGGTTTATCTCACGATTCTGAAGCCCGGCGACACGATCCTCGGCATGAATCTCTCGCACGGCGGCCATCTCACCCACGGCCATCCGTTGAATTTCTCCGGCAAGTACTATCGGATCGTGCCATACGGGGTTCGTAAGGATACCGAGGTCATCGACTACGATCAGTTGGCCACGCTGGCGCGCGAAAACAAACCGAAACTGATCGTGGCCGGAGCCAGCGCCTATCCGCGGATTATCGACTTCGAGCGTATTTCCAAGATCGCCCGAGAGAACGGTGCGATGGTGATGGTCGATATCGCGCACATCGCGGGGCTCGTTGCCGCAGGAGAACATCCTTCACCGGTTCCTCACTCGGA
>QHXD01000173.1 GCA_003223895.1 Acidobacteriota bacterium | reverse complement strand
CTGGGGCGTTTGGATCTGGTTAAGAACTTCTTCGATGAAGAAGGCCGATTAAAAGGGAACGCGACGAAAGCGCAGATGCAATCCGCCCTCAGGTGGGCTTGTGAGTATGGCCGAACCGGCGTTGTCGAGTTTCTACTGGACAGAGGTACGGATACGCGCGAACAAGACGGGAATGGTCAAACGGCCCTGCACCTGGCTGCGTTTTTCGGGCATCTGGATACCGTCAAGCTGCTCCTGAAACGACAAGCTCCTCTGGAGACTAAGAACGCGTGGGGAGGAACTGTTCTGGGAAATGTGCTGTGGGCGGCTGTCCACCATGATCCAGGTGTGGACTATGTGCCGATTGTCAAAGCGGTGCTCGAGGCCGGCGCAAAGGTGGACCCTTTGTTCCTGACAGGGTGGCCCAGGCAGAACACACTCGTTCCCTCGGCAAAAGCGCGGATCGAGGAATTGCTGCGGAACGCGGGCTAAAGCCCGCGACTACATTTGGGATCAACGTTTCGACCTCAATGTAGTCGCGGGCTTTAGCCCGCGTTCACTCCCTCAGCAGGGAATCAGACAATCAAACCACAGCCGCCCCTGCTGGAAGCCCTTAGGCAGTTTCTGTGGTTTTGCCGGAGCGGTTTCCGGGGATGGTTTTGGGGCGCCGTCGATGTCGAGCCAATCGCTTCGGACGATTCGTTGTTTCGTCTTCTCATCGAGTGCTTCCATCAGGGGCACACGCGGGATGGATGACCATGGGCTGCTCTGGGTTGAAACCATGGCGGCGAATTTTCCGGCGCTCATGCCTTCTACAACCCGTTTGGGAGTGGCGTTGACGCTGCCGTGATGCGAGACTTTGAAAAACGTGACCCTCGGCAGGATCTCTTCCGGTGACTCATGGTCGAGCCACCATGTCCAGTTTCCATACTGTGCATCGCCCGGAAAGAGCAGGTATTGTCCGCGGAAAGCGAATAACGCCACCACGCTTTCGTTGTTCTTGGCGTTATCGAGCGAGAATGCCAGGTCCTCGACCGAGGAACCGAGAGTTGTCTCCAACTCCTTTTCCTCTTCGCTCTTCAGGACGATCGCTGCCATCTCTTCCGCCTCTCGATTCGCCAGCCAGCGTTTTTGAAAAGGCTGAATGGGCGACTCCGTCACGCCGCCCTCCGCGAGTCTCAAGTAGTGTTGACTGGCGGGGGGATCCATTTTGCCGAGAAATTCAACCGACCGCGGCGGCCCAAGTATACGCGCGGAGAGATTCGGGATTGGCGTCTTCTCCAGGTCGTCACCTGCCGTCAGGTATTTCGCCTTGCCACTCACGCCAAGACCGTCATTCAGCAGGGCAACAGCGTGTGCGTTTCCAGTGAGATTCTCGATAGCGGACTTCGCCTTGGACTTGGGGGCGGCCGCCAGGTGCTGACTCAAGGCGGCGGCGAGCGCCGTGTGTTTCTTTTGCAGTTTTGCGGCTTCCTTGTCTTTGAGATTCCAGGTCCACGGCAGCCAGACTTCTCCAACATCGAACTGCGCGAACTTGTCGGCGCAAGTGTCGAAACCGGAAATGTGATCGGCATGAGCATGGGATGCGATGACGATACTCAGCTTCCGATCGGTCACTTCGGCAATGTTATCTACAACGCCTTCCATGGTTCCGATCCGTCCGTTTGGGTGAACGCCGCAGTCGATCAGGACGTGTGCGTGTGTGTCGTCGCCTTTTTTGCTTTGCGACAGCGGAAACGAGACCAGAAAGCAATCGCCGAAACCAATCCTGTACATTCGAACGCGAATGGTTTTTGGGTCGAGTTCCTTTGACTTTTTTGGGATAGGCATTCAGTACCCTCTATGAACCATGTTGAAGTTCATCCCCTGGCCGCCAGTCTGGATGTCTTCAACGTAGGGCGCGAAGCTCAGGTTGGCTTCGAGATAGTCGTGGTATTCCCGCTGCCGTGCCAATCGTTTTACGGCCGATTCGCTGTCCTCGGCCACGGGCTTCCGAACCGCATATCGTAAGCCGCCATCGGGCCCGAGAATGACGGTCGTGCCGCCTCTGAACGTGAATTTCGGTCCGTGACGAAGATGGGGAAAGCGCGGAACTTCGCGTTGTTGCATGAATTCTGCCACGACATTGAACGTGAGTTGCCCATCAGGTCCAACCCGGTGAACCTCATGAAACGTGCGTGCGTGAATCTTTTCAGATGATGAGAGACGAAGCGCGTCCGCATGCCTTGTCGCAAACTCGTGCAGAAGGACGGCGTTCTTCTGCATCTGTTCTCGACGGTCTTTCCTGGTTCCGCTTTGGAATGCCTCGAACTGCAGGCCGGTGCAGAGTGGCACAGAATCGAGGCCGTCCTGTTCCGGCGAGTTCCAGAGCAGGGATTCTTCCGAATAAGACGTTACCCATTCGGGCACAATGCCTCTCCGGCGGAATGCTTCGATCAGCGCTGCCCGGTATCCGCGCTCATCGTCGGGGATGAGGTCGGAGTCCGCGGTGATCATCGGCGCGTATGCAGATGTTGAGAAAGTGTTCGGCCGTGGCAGCCGCGATGCCCGCGAGCCGGTTCGCAAGATCCGGATGCAGGTCATCCGCCGTGTCCAGGGCCAGGCGCGCCGAGCGCGCGATGCGCATCAAATCGCTCGTCCGGCGGACGTATGCCGAGAAGAAGGCATCGAAAACAGCGGCCACGAGAATCGAGCCTCGTACGTGCGGCTCGGTCACGTGATCCAGGTCGCGCGAATTCGGGGGCGTCCCCAGCGCCGAGCGCAGCGCCTTTCTCATACCCATCGCGTCGCCAAACTGTTTCGCCAGGCCGACCATCGGGTTGTCCGTCGTCAACTCCGCTGAAATCGCCGGTCCGTCGGGCGATTGCGCGGCTTCAGCTTCCACCGACGAGCGGTAGATCTTTCCGCCGGTGCGTTTGATCATTTCCAACAGCGCTTCTTTGAAGCTGAAGTGCTGAAACAGTGCGACCAGATCCGCAAAGGCTTCATGAAACGCGGGCGCATCAGCGCTGGTCGGTTCGGTGAAGAAATCGCGCTGGCTATCGACCAGGGCGTGCGTGGTTTCGTGGGCAATAATGTCGTGAGAAAGGCATGTGAACACGGTCTGGCCGGGGAGATTGTCGCCTGGATCTAATTCCGACGCCGGAAAATATCCAAAGACGAGCGCACGCAGTTCGCGGCTGTAATAGGCATTTGCTTCCTGCATTGCATGTGGATAGATCCGCAGGACGCCGTCGGCCTCATCCCTGCTGCTCCATCGATTGAAACTCCAACGGATTTTTCGGCCCAATGCCTGCTCGAAACGATCGATCGTCTGGCTTGCGATCGCATAGACCATCTGCTGGTGAAATTGAGGGTCCGATTCACTCGGATCAAGGCCGCTCCCGAGCAGGATCGCAGGATGATCAAGGTCAACCGGCCTGTAGTAAACCTTGTTGCTCGAGTCGTAGTCGATCACAGCCAGATATTTCCCGGCCGGGCCAGGCCGCAGGTTTTCATAAGGCACCTGGCACGTCATGTAGTTTCCGAGACCGCGGCCGCGAGTGGGATCGAATGCATATATTTTTAGAGGTCTGCGCTGCGGTAAAGACCTGGTGATATGGGGCACCGGCTTTCGCATGATCGGCTTCATATGTCCGCGTATTTTCCTCCGCAACCGCAGATTGCCCAAGAGTTTTTGTGCTTCTTGTGCTTTTTGTGGTTACTTCCCCTCCGAAGTGATAGAAATTGCGCAAAACCTGGAGGCGCACTTGAGCAAACGAACTGGAGCGTCGCACATCCTTGGTGTTGTGGTTTGGCTCGCCCTTGCGATCACCGCTGGAGGCCAGCAGGGAGCGCGTGGCGGCCAGTGGCCGAATCACAGCGGCGATAAGGGAAGCACGAAATATTCGCCGCTCGACCAGATCACCAAAAATAATGTCCGGAATCTTCGCATCGTCTGGCGCCGCCCGGCGGTGGCGGACGAATTTCGGAAGCAACGGCAGAATCTGACGGTCCCGAGCCTGTTCCGTTCGACGCCGCTGATGATCAACGCTGCACTTTATGCTTCGAATGGCATCGGCCTGATTGAAGCGTTTGACCCCTCGACAGGCAAGACGATCTGGGTCCAGGAGCCGCCTGAATCGAGCCCGGAGGCGCTGAATGGTACCTCGACCCGGAGCATTGGATATTGGCGTAACGGAAGCGACGAACGCATCCTGGCGGTTCGGCCGCCATACCTCGTGGCAATCAATACGAAAACCGGTGAGCTGATTCGCGGTTTTGGTAATGGCGGCAAGGTCGACCTGAGAGCGGACCTGGGCCCGCAGCCCGTACAGTTCAACGGAACATCGGCGCCGCTTATCGTTAAAGATGTTGTGATCGTTGGCTCTTCAATCGGCGATAACCCGAATTTCAAGGAAGGAATTCCAGGCGATATCCGTGGTTACGATGTGCGTACGGGCAAGCTTCGCTGGAAGTTCAGGGTCATTCCAAGAGAGGGCGAGTTCGGCGTCGACACGTGGGAAAACCGATCGTGGGAGTACACGGGCGCCGTCAATGCCTGGACGAACCTCACTGCGGATGAAGAGCTTGGATACGTCTATTTGCCGCTGACCTCTCCGACCAGCGATATGTACGGCGGGCATCGGCTCGGAAACAATCTCTTCAGCGACAGCCTCGTGTGCATCAAGGCGGAAACCGGCGAGCGCGTCTGGCATTTTCAGACCGTGCACCACGATCTGTGGGACTACGACCTTCCGGCCGCGCCCGTCCTCGGCGACATCACGGTGAATGGCCGGCGCATCAAAGCCGTGGCGCAGGTCACCAAGGAAGGTTTTGTTTTTGTGTTCGATCGTGTGACGGGCCAGCCGGTCTGGCCCATCGTGGAGCGTCCCGTTCCAGGTTCGACCACTCCCGGTGAACGAACTTCGACGACGCAGCCATTTCCGACCAAACCGTTGCCCTTTGAGCGGCAGGGCGTTTCTGTGGATGATCTGATCGACTTCACGCCGGAGCTGCGTGCCGAGGCCATCCAAATAACGAAGCGCTACGTCACCGGCCCTCTCTACACGCCACCTTCGATCAAAGGCGACGGTCCGAACGATACCAAAGGCACGCTTCAACTCCCGGGCTCAGTGGGCGGCGCCGATTGGAATGGCGCGGCGTTCGACCCGGATACGGCAATCCTGTATGTGCCTTCCGTCACCGGTACATTCGCCGCAGACCTCATTCCCGGCGATCCCAGCCGCACGAACCTGCGATACAAAAACGGAACTCGCGAATTCGTTACAGGGCCGCGGGGTCTGCCGCTCTTCAAGCCACCGTACGGCCGGATCACCGCCATCAACTTAAATACAGGTGATCAGGTCTGGATGAAACCGAACGGCGACGGCCCGCGTGATCACGCCGCAATCAAGCATCTCAACCTGCCTCCTCTCGGGCAGCCCGGCCGTGCTTCTCCGCTCGTGACGAAGACGCTGCTCTTCATCGGTGAAGGCGACCCTGTCAACATCCGCACGCCTCCGGGCGGTGGCGGCAGGAAATTCCGCGCATACGACAAGGCGTCCGGCGCAGTGGTATGGGAAACGGAGTTTGAAGCGGGGACAACCGGCGCGCCAATGACCTATATGTATAAGGGCAAGCAGTACATTGTGGTCGCCATCGGTTCCGCAAGCCGTGCGCCGGAGTTCGTGGCTCTGGCGTTGCCGTAGAAGAATTAGCCGCGAATTACGCCGATTACGCGAATGGGGCGCATCAAAAATCGATGATGCGCCCCATTCGCGTAATCGGCGTAATTCGCGGCTAATTCTTCTTGTCAGGCAGCGCAAACACGTACATCGCGAAACCCGTCTGTGGAGGATTGATCTCCGGAGTCACCGTATTCGGGACGCCCCAGGGACTGCCGCCCCCGCGTCCCGTTGTCACACCGATGTATTGTTTCCCGCCGATGCTGAACGATACCGGAAAGCCCTGCACGGAAGTTGCGAGCGTAGTTTCCCAAAGCACCTTGCCGGTCTTCACGTCCACTGCTTTGAACTTCTGATTCCGGTCTCCCACAAAGGCGACTCCGCCGGCCGTGGACACCACAGCCGTCAGGAACGTCGCTCTCTGCTGGAGGGACCACACTTCCTTCAGCGTTCTGACATCGTAGGCCGCGATCTTGCCGAAATTGCCATCGCTGCCGGGACTCTCGTAGAAGGATCGGCTGGCTCCGCCTCCGCTGCCGTTGCCATCGAGGTTCGCCGCCTGCGGGACCATCACCTGACACGCTTGAACCAGCGGTGCGATTAGTACTCCGGCTGGAGCGTTGTAACTCATGGCCGGCCAGTTTTTGCCTCCCGCGCTGGTCGGACATGCATCGACAGGTTTGCCGAGTGCTTCTTTAAGGATGTCTTCGCGGTAAGTCGGTTTCCCGGTCACCGGATCGAACTTCGTCCATATATTTTGAAAGACGGTTTCCTTGTGGCCGAGATACTTGCCGGTTCTTCGATCGAGCTTCCACAGAATGCCGTCCTTGCCGATCGTAAACAGCAGGTTCTGCCCGCCGACATCGACCAGAACGCGCTCGAATACGATGTCGAGATCCAGTGCTTCGCCCGGGGCGTGCTGGTAGTACCATTTGAGTTTGCCGTCGTCGGGATTGACCGCAATCGTCGAGCTGGAATAAAGGGCATCACCCTCGGTGCCGCGCGTGAGCGTCATCCAGGGTTTGGCTTGAGCGGTTCCCCAGTAAGTCAGGTTGAGGACGGGGTCATAGCTGCCGGTGATCCACATTTCAGCGCCGGCGCGATTCCTGTCCGGAAGGTTACCCCAGGTCTCGGCTCCGGGGTTGCCGGTGGTCGCGATTGTGTAGAACCGCCAGAGTTGCTTGCCGTTGGTGGCGTCGTACGCGCTCATGAAGCATTTCTCTTCCTGGTATCGCTGGCAGCTGCCGAGTCCCTCGATCACTTTGCCGTTGACGATGAGCGGGCCACTCGAATTGTTGTAGCCCTGGGCGATTTCAGTACTCCAGACATTCTTACCGTTGCGGGCATCGAGCGCGGTCACGCGGTTTCCGTTCGCGAGGTAGATGTTGTTCCCGTAAATCGATATGCCGCGCATTGCGATATTCCCGCCGAGGTGATTTTCCCAAATGACCTTGCCGGTCAGGCCGTCCAGCGCCTGCATGATGCCGCCGGTGTTCGCGAGATAGATGACACCGTTGTGCACGATGGGAGCGGGTTGATTGGTTCCGCCCTCATTCATCGGGGACTTCCAGACGAGTTGCAAATCCTTCACGTTGTCGCGCGCGATCTGGTTGAGCGGGCTATAGTCCGATGCGTGATAGTCGCGGCGAATCATCAACCAGTCGCCGGGATCGGGGTTGCGCAGCATCGCGTCAGTGACAGGCACGAAGTTCTGCACCTCACCGGTTACCGTGAGCCCTGTTACAGGCGGGGGGCCATCTTGACGCTGTCCACGGCCGCCCGCGCGTTGTCCCTGGGGAGCCTGACCTGCCGGCGCCTGACCTTGAGCTCCGCCCCCCTGGGCTGCGGCGATCAGCACGCTCGAAACGGCGATTCCAAACAGTGCCAGCACGATATATTTTTTCAGACCGAGCATTCGTCCTCCTATTTCTTAACGTCGCTAAGTAGCCAGCCCAACAGGTGGCCGTTTGGCGCTCCCTCGCTGTGAATCTGGACGTAGAATCTGCCCTTCTTCAGCGCGTCGACCTGTTCGGGAGTCAGATCAAAGTTGCCGGCGATTGTACCGCTTGTGCCGTCCGCCGCTTTCGACACCGTGAGATCGAAAACAGTGTCTCCGCGAACTCCTGGCAGCTGTCCCAGGCAGAGATGTGCCACGGTTGCCGGCGAGGCCATTTTTTCGAACGACCCGTTCACGGCAAGCTTCCTGCCGGTGAGCGTCGCGGAAGCTGAGCCTGCTCCGGCGACAGTGGCCGGCTGTATTCCCAATGCCGGCACGGGAGACAGCCGTCCCCTGAATTTCGCGGCGCTTTGCGCCGGCGAGGATATTGCAAACCAGTGGAAACCCAGGCCTATCGCCAGACTCGCCAGGAACCACATTCTTTTCGATGTCATAAAAAGCTCCGTAAGCCGTGTTTGCGACGGTTCAACAAGAAAGACGCCCCAAAGCATCCGCCTGAGGATACCGGCTGTCAAAAGAAAAAAACAGGCTTCAGGCCTACAGTCCCGGACTTGCAGGTCCGAGTATAATCGTCCCGTTATGATGAATTACGTCGTATCTTCCCTTCTCTTGCTTGTTGCAAACACAATGGGGTTCCAGACAAACCGGCCCCTGCAGGGTATGCCTCCCCTGCTGGACCAACGCGACATCTATGCCGCGGACCGGCCGAACAATCTGAGCCCTGTAGTGAAGAGCTTTCCCCCTCGCGTTTACGTGCCAAATACCGTGAGCAACACCGTCACGATAATAGATCCTGCGACGTACCAGGTCATTGACACGATCAATGTCGGCCGGCTTCCGCAACATATCACGCCTTCGTACGACCTGAAGACCCTCTGGGTACTCAACGACAAGGGCAACAGTTTGACCGAGATCGATCCGGTGACGGGCAAGAAGGGCAAGACGATTCCCGTCGATGACCCCTACAACATGTACTACACGCCCGACGGCAAGTTCGCCATTGTGGTGGCCGAAGAGAAGGAACAGTTGATGTTTCGAGATTCCCAGACGATGGACCTGAAGAAGGGTCTCTGGGTTCCCTGCAAGGGCGTCGATCATATGGACTTTTCGGCGGACGGCACGTACTTGATTGCCAGCTGCGAGTTTGGTGCAAGGATCATCAAAGTGGCTGTCGAGTCTCAGAAAATGATCGGCCAACTGGACCTCGAAACACACGGAATGCCGCAAGACGTGAAACTCTCGCCGGATGGACGTGTCTTCTATGTTGCCGATATGCATGCCAATGGGGTTCATCTGATTGACGGCGAGCGCATGGCCAAAATCGATTTCGTGTCGACGGGCAAAGGCGCCCATGGCCTATATGTGAGCCGCGATTCAAAGGTCCTTTACGTATCGAACCGCGACGAGGGCAGCGTTTCCGTGATCGAATTCGCCTCGAAAAAGGTCATCAAGAAATGGACAATTGGAGGCAGCCCCGATATGGGAGGTGTCTCGGCAGACGGGAAAGTGTTGTGGCTATCCGGGCGTTATAACTCCGAAGTGTATGCCATCAACACAACCGACGGGA
>QHXD01000172.1:19027-25747 GCA_003223895.1 Acidobacteriota bacterium | reverse complement strand
CTTTCTATCGGGGGAGGCAAGGGGCAGGTAGATGAGGAAAGTGGCGCCTTCGCCGGGCGGGCTGACGACCGAGATCGTACCGCCGTGCTCCTTGATGATCCCATAGGTGATGGACAGGCCAAGCCCCGTGCCTTTGCCGACCTCCTTAGTGGTGAAGAATGGATCGAAGATCCGCCGCTCGACCCCCGGGGGAATCCCCTCCCCGGTATCGGTGAACGCGATCTCCATGCCCTCAGGGCCGAGCGAACCAGAAATACGAATCGCCTTGCATGGCGAGTCGGCCATCGCGTCGCGCGCGTTCGTCAAGAGGTTGATGAAGACTTGCTCGAGCTGAATTGGATTCCCCACGACCACGGGCTCCTCCGGGCCTAGGTCGACCGTGACCTCGATCTCGCGCAGCCGAAGCTGCTCCTGCATGAGAGACAGCGCCCGCTCGATCACCTGCCTCAGGGAAACCGGTTCGTGGCTGGCGGGGGCCGCACGTCCGAACGTGCGCAGATGCGAGATGATTTCGTTGGCCTTGCGAACCTGTTGCATGGCCTGGCACAGCTCGCGGACGATCTTCCCCTTGAGTACCCGAGGAGATTTTGATGTTCGCTCGAGCCGAAGCAGGAAATTTCCAAGATCCGCCCGACAACAGGTCTCTGGAATGTGCTCCTGAGGCCTGAGCCGATATCATTAGCGGTGATCGCCACCTGCAGAAGCTCAAGCAGTTCCGCGGAATTCCGATCATGAGTCCCAGAGGGTTTCTGGATAACTTGTCGTTAGGTCTTCGACAGCTAAGGGCTCGCCCGACGGCGATCTTCGGCTAACTACCAAGATGCCACAAGCACTCCGCGAGTACCGGCGCCGGACCAAGGCCAAGTCTATCTGTTTCCGGACACGTCCGGCCATCACGGTGTAGTACCGATCTCCGGCAACATCATTTTGTTGAGCGCCGAAGTTCGAAATGCAGAAGGCGCTGCCCACCAATTCGTGAACGAATGAACAACTGTTTTTGCATCACATCGGAACCGACGTTTTTTGTTTTCTCTGAAATCGCTAGAACCCACGCCAGCCCTGGAGTTGCGGATCGGAAGAATGAGCCGTGGAGGAATCGAACCTCCAACCTACTGATTAAAGAGTCAGTTGCTCAAACTCGCTAGGTTATTGTCGCGCTTTGGGTTACGCGTCGGCCCAAAGTGACCATTGTGAAAAACAATGGGACGAAAATGGTGTGGTCTGCAAGTTACTGATTATTAAATAAGATCGGGTGATTCCAGAAGACATCCCTGCCCTCTGCGATGAGGCTCTCAGGAGGGAAAGCATTTACGCTCGCGAAGACGAGTGGAATCGACACCACTGACGCGATCGGTATCCGTGCGGACGTGAATATTCGTTGACGAGCGCAGGTTGTATGTCGAGGACGGTCGGGTTTCAGAGTGTACTTGCGGGCATCAGTGAGTCGGAAGTCCGCGCAAAACCCGAGGAATGACGTAGATCCGGCGATTGAAGGTCATGTGCCGAACTCTTCCGTTAGACGAGCAAGGGCGGACATCAAGCGAGCGGCATCCGGCTTGGATTCGCCGCCCGGCATCGTCACTTCCTTCACCATCGTTTCCAAGAGCAACACGATAGCTTCTTCGCGAGTCAACCCTTCTTCGCGCAGGCGAACAAACGTGTCTGCCGGTTCAGACGCGTCCAGTTGCTCGACGGGAATCGACGGCAAGCGTCGAATTAATGCAGCCGCATCTGCGGCCTCACTTTCGATCTGTTCGTCAAAGCCAGGCTGATCCGAGATTTCGTCATCGTCGAAATCATCATCGTATTCGTACGAGTGCACGTGGCCGCAGTGCTCGCAAACCTCATTCTCGGATTCCGGTTCTGGCCCGAATTTCAGGTGTTCGAATTCCACTGCAGGCATTGTGCGATAGCCGATCTTGTCCAGGTAGCGAAGACAGCCCGGACCGACCACACCGTCGCCGGCGTCGGGTTGGGAATCCAGATCGGCAGCGGCCTCATCGATCGCCGGCCATTGACCCAGCGCTCTTGACGGACGAACCAATACAAACGGGCGCTTTTCGTTCTCGTCCTCCTCGCGCTCCTTTTCCTTCAGGCACGCGATCGCCGGAACAAACCGGTTGTTGGCGTACGCGATTTTAGTCGAAGATTATCCGGAGTACTTTAAGGGGCCGTGCGTTCTTGTGCTTCAAAAAGACCAGGCTGGGGCACCGATCCACGTCGTGTGGGGAATGCCCAAGAATGCCTCCACGCCGGCAGTGGTCGTAACGGCTTACAGGCCGGAAGCCGACAGGTGGTCGGAGGACTTTAGGACCAGGTTATGAAGAAGAAGCCTAAGACCAAGCTGGTACATGAAGGTGATTTCGTCGCAGAAGTTATGGTCGAATTGATCGAGACGACTGATGCGTGGTCGCCGTACCTGTCAATCGAAGATGCTCAGAAGCTCGACGAAGTCCGAGAAGCATTGCGCCGCGGCGATCTAAAGACCGCCGCAAAACTGGGACGTGTTTTTCGCCTGACTCCGATCAATTGACTAGGGGCGAAACATTCGCGTAATACATCCAAATCCCGAAAACCCCGCGTTCTTTTCCGATCCCTATTCTTCTGTTCGAACGAACGCTCCCGCGGTTTAGTCCAAGCCAATCCGCTCCATCAGAAGCCAGAACCAGGCTTTCAGAAGTGGAGCTCGTGAGAAAGATGAGTAATTAACTTTGCCTCCCATAGGCATGTGAAAACGATGGGACACCGGACGGACTTTGGGGTACTGCAGCCGCTGAAAAAACCGGTCCGTCGTCGATCTGGTTTTTTCTTGGATGACGCGCGCAAATTGTACGTTCACCTTTGTGAAGAAGCGGTTCCGGGCGGATAGGACTGTCAAATCCGTTTGCGGTAACATACCGGCCAGTCCACCTCTTGGACCGAGGACGGCGGAAGACGATGACAATAGTGATTGTGAAATCCCGGACCCGGTCGCGCGGCAAGTTCAAGATCGGAGACGACTGGAATGCGATCACGATCATCGCACTGTCGCAGAGCAATCCGCTCTAGCCGCCGAATTGCGGGATCGGATTCGGCAAACGGGCGTGAAAATCACGGTCGGCCACAGGCTGACGCGTAAGCAATACTCCGTTGAACCAAGGCAGTACGAAGGCCGCTTGCTGCACCAGCTTCCGGCGGTCCGCACACCTTTCGACGATCTTTATGCCGGACTCTATTTGAACGAGGACCTTTAATACTTCGGGCAGGATAATCACTCTCCCGTACTGCTGGCATTCAGCGGTGGATACGTCCGCCCCGGCCGAGGTCTGTAGTATTGAGAGCTACGATGTATCCGGAAACGATATAGCGGAACGGTGAGGTGAGCCCCCTCCCACGTACAGTATCGGAATGGCCAGTGCGTGGGCCGGCAGATTCGATCCGGCGCATGAGTTCGCGCCGCGGAGCGCAGGCCTGATGGACCTTCCCAGAATGCGCCGGCGGTCGTCCTCCCGTTGGCTGTCATCGCTCGCAACAAGCTGGAAAGTGATTCGGCAATGAGATTGTGTGCCTGAGCGTGTGAAGTCATGACAGAGCGTCTGTCGTTCGCGAATGTGTCATGCGCGAGTACTGGTTGATTTCTCCGATAGAGTGCGGCAAGGTCGGACCCGATCAAAATGTTTATGGAAGTTTCCCGCATCTAGGCCGCCATGGCAGTTCGACCAGTGTGACACTCATGCGGACTGAGTCTGCGCAAGTAGGCGCGCGAGGACGCTAGTCAGGTTATCGAGAGCCGTCGCGTCGGGCAGCGCGAAGGTAAGTCTCGGTCGGCCATGCTCGTCCTGTTCCAGAAGGCCGCTGAGGTTTTGTTTCAGGGTCATCGCCAAGGCGCTAGTTCTTTCCTGCAACGCCGGGGAATCCGGTTGCGCCGGCAGCAGTTCGCCGAGGAAATTGAATGCGGCGCTGAGCAGGTGACCACCGGTCACGGCGAGTTTTTCGCGGCGTGCGTCATGTGCGGCGGCGAGTTCGGTTTCGCGGCGGACACTTTCATCAACCGGGGCTTCGGGACACGCGCCGAGCAGGACTTCGAGCCGGCGGCGAAGTTCTTCGATGCCGCCGGCGAGTTTCACTTGATCCACATCGCTCTCAGCGTCCAGTGCGGCAACGGCTAACTCGTGTTTCGCGGAAAGCGTGCTGAGGAGTCTTTCTTCGATCGTTTGTTCGGTGATGAGGACGAACACCTGCACCGGTTGTTCCTGACCCATACGGTAAGCTCGCGCGATACGTTGCTCCAGCACGGCCGGGTTCCAGGGAAGATCGACATTGATCACCGTGTTCGCCGCCTGCAGGTTCAGCCCGGTCGAGCCGGCGTTCGTCGTCAGGAACAGGCGGCAGGCGGGATTGGTCTGAAATTCGTGGACCAGCCCCGGCCGCACCTTTTGCGGGACTGAACCGTCAAGGCGGACGAAGGGAAGGCTGCGCTTCTTCAGCAAAGGCTGGATCAGGTCGAGCATTGTCGTCCATTCGGAAAAGAGGAGCACCTTGCGGTTCTGTTCCGAAAACAGCCGGTCGAATAAGTTGTCAAGTTCTTCGAGTTTCGATGAGTACCCGGGCGCCTGCTTGTCTACGAGAAATGTGCTGTTGGCGGACATGCGGCACATGAGCAGGTGCTTCTGCAGCTGGAGCAGGTCCATTTCAGTTAGAAACTTCTTCCGCACGATCCTGTTGACGAGCCGCATATGCGAACGGTGCAGGTCGAACTGTTCCTGGGTCGGCGTGATGCGGACGATTTCGTTCGTGCGCGGCGGGAGCTGTTGGCGCACGGACTGGCGCGTGCGGCGGAGCAGCACGGGCTGGAGGTTTTCGCGCAGCTCGGCCAGGTTCTTATAGCCGAGCACCTTGCCCTTTTCGTCCACGACGCGGTGACGGTTGTAGAAACGAAACGCCGGGCCAAGCCGCCGGTCATCAATGAACTGTACGACCGAATACAGTTCGTCGATCCGGTTTTCGAGCGGGGTGCCCGACAGCACGAGCGCGAACCGTGAACGAAGACCTTTGATTACGCGGCTGGTCTTCGCCTCCCAGTTTTTGATGCGCTGGCCTTCGTCCAGGATGATGAGGTCCCAATTCACGCGTTCGATCGACAGGATGTCGCGCAATACCTGCTCGTAGTTGCACACGGTGAAGAAGCAGTCGTTGGCGTATTGGCCGCCCCGCCCCGCGATGCCGCCGGAGATCAATTGACAATCCCGCGCGCAGAAGCGCCGGATTTCGTTCCGCCATTGCGATTTCACCGACGCGGGGCAGACGATGAGCACCTTCGATATTCCGGCTTCGCGCGCGAGTAGCTCCGACACTCCGATGGCCTGTATGGTTTTGCCGAGGCCCATGTCGTCGGCGAGGACGGCCCGGCCGGCGCCGGCCGCGAACGCGATGCCGTCGAGCTGATACGGCAGCAATTCGGCCTTGAGCAGCTCGCGGCGCAGAGGGTGCGACTCCGGCTGGCGCCGAATCTCGGCGACGCGGCGCGCGATCCGGTCGAACAGCAGCCGCCGCTGGATGAATTCCTCCGCGTCGGGGTAGATGTTGACTGTGCGGCCCTGCCGCTCCAGATACTGGATTCGCTTGAGCAGATCCGGCACGTCCTCGATGTCGCGGTCCCGCAGCTTGCCGAGCGCTTTGCCGGCCTCCGCGTCCAGCTTCGCGGGCAGAAGCAGCCGCAGCGCCGCCCGATCGCGGTACTCCACGTGAACACTGATCGTTTTGCGTTCGTACGGCCGCTGCAACTCCGCGGCCGTAAACCGCCGCTTCAGCTTCGCAAGCACGTGCAGGATGTGCTTACACGTCCCAAGTGTGTTCGTCCGGAAGTCAGGACACGAGCAATACGATTCGCCCGGCTCGTGTCCCCGCACCGCGACTCGGTATGTCTTGCCGGAAATCGTGCTCGTGGCGATGTAATCCGTCCACGGCTGCTTCGGATCCGCCGACTTGACCGTCAGTCGCTCCGCGCCCGCCCGTTCCCTACGCTCCTCGATCGCCCGTTCGATGAGTTCCCGTTCGCTCAGGCTCTCGACCGGCACGCGCTCGGGCGGCGGTATAGCCAAACCCAGCGTCATCTTCTCATCGAGGATGAGTGAGAACGCCGCCCCGATGTGCTCGCACAACGACTCGCACGCCGTGCAGTGCCAGTGCAGCCGGTCGTAACAATCAGCCATCAGGCTGATCGTGACGGCGACACGCGCCGATTCACTCTCGCCTGTCGCCAGCGGGAACTTAAGGCGGAACAAATCCTCTCCCAGATACGCGTCTTCCTCGATCCGGAAGTCCCACCTGTCCCCGGCCCGAAGCAACTTCGGCCCGTCGCTTCCGAGCAGCTTGACCGTCTGCGAATACGACAGCCGCGAGAGCTTGTCAATGAGAGTCAGTTCTGGGCTCTTCTTCGTATAACTGGAATCAAGGCTGGACATGGCTGTTCCACTCAGGACCGCTGCTTCTCGCACGCGTCCTCGATGATCTTCAACGCTTGTTTGTAGTCATGACAGTGAATTCCATCGCGCCAACGTTTGCCAATTACGAGCTTTGCGCTCGACGGCCACCATTCGGCCAGGAAACGTCCGTCCGTGATCTGCCAATGATGTCCTTCATTCGTTATCCGCAACATCAGGCCTTTCTGCTGGCACCACTCGCGAACACTCGCCTCCTGTTCCAGATTTACGAATAGACGACGCGCATGGCGCGTCCTGA
>QHXD01000172.1:1375-18963 GCA_003223895.1 Acidobacteriota bacterium | reverse complement strand
CTCCTCCTGTATGAGTCTCTGTATTAACGAAAAGCTGGGTCGGATAAGGTCCAATCTGCGAGACCGGGCGAGGTTCTCAAAGAGAACCGGTTCATGCGCTCTTGACGCTACATCGGGTAAGACTATATCTTACGCAACATGAAGACAACGGTGTCATCAAAGGGGCAAATCGTGTTACCGGCTGACCTACGGCTGCAAGACCACATTGAAGCGGGACAGGAATTCGAAATCGAGCGACTCGACCGCGGTGAATACCGGCTTGTACGCCGTAACGCGCCGCCGAATGAGGGTGTGGTGGATTGGTTGTCAACTTGTCCGGAAAAAGGGTTTTTTGTTCCGATTGAATCCGAATCTACGGACTCGTTGTGAGGTATCTTGTGGACGCCAACGTTCTCAGTGAGCCGACGAAACCTGCCCCGGATCCCAATGTTGTCGAATGGCTGCGCGACAATGAACGCGAAATCACCGTTGATCCGATAATTGTAGGCGAGCTTCGATTCGGAATACTCCTTCTGCCAAAAGGAAAGCGCCGGACAAAGCTTGAACGGTGGTTTGACGCGGGCGTTCAGCGTCTCCACTGCCTGCCGTGGGAAGCGGAAACCGGGCTCCGATGGGCCGAGCTACTGGCAAAGCTGCGTGCATCCGGCCGAGCCATGCCGATTAAAGATAGTCTCATCGCAGCTACAGCGCTTGTCCACGATCTCGTTGTTGCCACACGCAATCGCGCCGATTTTCAGAAGGCAGGCGTGAATGTCGTTGACCCCTTCGTCAGATAGCGACGCGATTTATGTATTAGCTGAATTGTGGGCAGTGCCGTAATGGTGAATGGCGCCATGCCGGAGGAACATCTTTCTCCCGCCTACTTTCTTCGGCACGACGAAAGCAGCGCAGTCAGGCTCTATCTTCTGGATCGACCGTCAGACCGTCGCTACTGGCGTCCCTGGACGAAGCAGGAAATCGAGGCGAGCGAGCGCGCGGCCTCTGAGCCACGCACTATCTTCGAGCCCTTGGCAAAAAAGGCTGGTGAAGGCTGCTTTTTGCCTGACGCGTATCGGCCTGAACACCGCCGGCAGCGTTTCATGGGCGAATTGCCGCATCAGTGGACGGAGATCTATGGCACGTGCGAGTGCGGTCAGTTTGTGGAGTGGTGGATAAAATTCTGCGACGGCGTCGCCAGCGAATTCTGTTCTGAGCCACCAACGTACCCTGCCGGATTCTTCGATGATGCTGGCGAACTGGACTTGTAGTCACGACTCGTATGATCTTCATCCACAACACCGACTGTGAGGAAAGTGAGCAACTGACTTTACGTTCCATAAGGCATGTGAAAAACGATGGGGCGGCGGCGTGTAGTGCAGCGGTTCCAACCATGCTGTGGTGGATCTCGTTCTTTCCTGAATGACGCTTGAGAAATCGTACGTTCGGCCTTTGTGAAGAAGCGGTTCCGGATGGTGAAGATGTTCAGGCGCCATTCAAATCAGCAATAAAACACCGTTCGAAGGCAGTCGTGAATTGATGAACAACTGACTTTGCATCAGTTCGGATCACATGTTTCGCGTCGGAGGAGGAGAATGAGCCGTGGAGGAATCGAACCTCCAACCTACTGATTAAGAGTCAGTTGCTCTGCCAATTGAGCTAACGGCCCGTGGTTAGTGACAGCAGGAAATATAGCATGCGAGTATGAGTGGCGTGAAGAGGCACTCGTCTAGGCCAATTGTGCGGGCGACAGAAAAACTCCGCGATAGTTACCGGAAAAGCAGCCAGTCATGACGATGGGGAGGGCCACCTCCTCGATGAGGAGGTTGAGAGCAACACTCTTCGACTGGTTCTCAAATCGCCGGCACTCCGCAAAATGCTTCCGGAAGACGAATCGACTAGCGTCTGTCAGCATGATGGCGAAGGCAAGGCCCCCCACAACCGCTCGGTCCCGGCGGACTAGCGCGCAAGCCGAAGGGTTCATCTTCACAATGCAGCCGGCGGCGTCGAGCACGACGTAGCCAACAGGGGCGCTATCGAATAGTTCGAGGTAGCAGGCCAACGATTCGTCGACTCGGGAAAAGGAATCCTTGAGGGACTGAATTTGTGCGTGTAATTCGTAACGTTCGAGGAGCAGAGCTTCCATGAGGTTGATATACTCAAGTGGATCCGGCTTTCCGTGCCCGAAGCGCAGAGACCGGATATCATCCAGAATTCTTACCAGCTCTGTCTTGCTGAGTTTGTTGTACTCCATTGCGACGTGCCGGATTGGCACGGAACTTTCCGGATAGAACATATCACGCTGCGGGGTGTTTGCGCTCGTTTTGTGATTCGGGCGAAATTTTGCCGTGGAAGAGTGTGCGAAGGCCTGCGGCGACACCGGCCGCCACTGCGGACCATTGGCGCACCGGGCGCATCACGGCGCGGCGTGCCGTTTTTTCCACGTCGAGAAGATCCTCGGAAGCGGCTTTCAGATTATTCGCCACGGACTCGAGGGGCGGTATCAGCTTGCGGCTGTCGTTCATCAGGTCATTCACATTCTCGGCGAGACTTCGGCCCATTAGATACATTGCAACAAGCACTCCCGCTTGAATGATAATTGCGAGAGTGATCAACGACACTGCGACTACCAAAAGCGTTTCCATAGTTTCCCCCGTTATATTAAGAGTAACCCCTGAGTTGTTAGACGAGCCGTCAAAATAGAGGTGGGCCTTCCTCAGACCAACCCGGTGGTGTCAGCCAGGATTGCCGGCCTTCGATACGTCACGGATCGAATGCCCGGAATTCGCCGCGTCCGAACCGGGAAAACATTCCGCTACATAGGGCCAAACTCCCGACCGCTGCGCGACGCCGGCACGTTGAGTCGGATTGGTGCGCTGGCAATTCCTCCTGCCTGGACCGATGTTTGGATCTGTCCCCTGGAAGAAGGTCATCTACAGGCTGTCGGACGCGATGCGCGCAAGCGCAAGCAGTATCGCTATCATCCTCGATGGCGCGAGGTGCGCGATAGTACGAAGTTCGATCGCATGGCCGCTTTCGGTAGGGTCCTGCCGAGAATTCGGGCGCGAGTGAAGCGGGATCTCCGGCGGCGCCGGCTGGACAAGGAAAAAGTGCTGGCCACGATCGTGCGCCTGCTGGAAACCACATTGATTCGAGTTGGCAACGAGGAGTATGCGAACCAGTATGGTTCATTCGGGCTGACAACGTTGAGGAACCATCACGTGGAAGTGACGCCGAAGAGGCTGAGCTTTTATTTTCGAGGAAAGAGCGGCATCAAGCACGCGATCTGTGTGGAGGACCCGCACCTCGCAAAGATTGTGAGACGGCTTCGAGACCTGCCGGGATACGAATTGTTTCAGTTTGTCGACGAAAATGGCGAGCGGCGGTCGATTGGTTCCACGGATGTAAACGAGTACCTGAGGGAAATCACAGGTCAGGATTTCACGGCAAAGGATTTTCGAACCTGGGCGGGGACCGTACTGGCGGTGGAAGCGCTCTGTAAGTGCGAACCGTTCAAGTCGAAAAGGCAGGCGAAGAGAAATGTCGTGAAAGCGGTGGAGAGCGTGGCAATGAAACTGGGAAATACGGTGACGGTTTGCAGGAGGTGTTACGTACACCCGCGGATTCTCGAGGCGTATGTCGAGGGTTCTCCCGTTCTCGAACGCGGCGAGAAGGCTCTGGTGAGATTTCTGGAAAGGAGCAGGTAAATGGCGACTTTTGGAGACAGAATTGTCGGAGCTGCGAAACTGAGAGTGGCCACATATGAAGAAGTCGAACACGATAGCGGAGCGACGGGGCAGGCCCTCGCCATTGTGGTGTTGGCCAGCGTGGCTGCGAGTGTGGGAGCCGGGGCTCACCTGGGACTGGCAGGCCTGCTGAGGGGAACTCTCACCTCGATTCTGAGCTGGTTCATCTGGGCGGCGCTGACGTACTTCATCGGGACCAAGATACTTGCTACGCGAAGCACACGGGCGACCTGGGGCGAGTTGTTGCGAACAACAGGATTTGCGGCGTCGCCGGGAATCCTGAGGATCCTGGGCATCATTCCTTTTACAGGTGCTCTCGTTTTTTTCGTGGTCGCCATCTGGATGTTAATAGCGTTCGTCCTTGCCGTGCAGGCAGCATTGGATTACGACAATATCTGGCGGGCCGTGGCCGTCTGCTTTGTGGGTTGGGTGATTTACGTCACGTTCGGCATTTTCATTATGTGACTAAAGTTTCTGGACTAACACGCCGATAAGATTTCCGATGAACTCGAATCTTTTCGGTGACTATCAAAAATTACTGCACGTGGACGTCATGGGACAGCAGGTTGAAGTGCCCGAAAACAATACACTTTTGCGCGGCCTTCAATTCCACGCGCCCGAGACGATTTCCTATGGGCGATTCTGTTGGAACGGCACCTGTAACAACTGCACGGTGACGGTCAACGATAGCGGCTGCGAATCCAAAGGCCGGGCCTGCCGCCTGGCCGCATCCGACGGGATGCATGTAACCTCCGTCTCGAGCGAGATTCGCAGGTTGCTGTAGCGCGAATTGTAGGAAAATGGGGTCGTAACCCTGTTTACCTATGCGCAACCTCGAAATCGCTGCCGTTTTCAACCAGATCGCAGATCTCCTCGAAATTCAAGGGGCGAATCCGTTTCGCGTGCGCGCTTACCGCAGAGGCGCGGCCAGTCTTGAAAGCCTTACCGACAATATCGAAGCCATTGTTCAGCAGGGAGCAGTCCGCAACATTTCCGGAATCGGCGACGATCTGGAGAAGAAGATCGTCGAGTATCTACAAAGCGGAAGGATGGAATTCCACGAGCAATTGAAGCATGAAGTCCCGCTGGGGCTCGTGAAGATGGTGGAAATTCCAAGTGTGGGCCCAAAGACAGCGAAACAGATTTACGACCAGTTCCGCATTCAAACTATCGAAGAGCTGGAAGCTCTCTGCAGAACCGACAGCCTGCTGGGTGTGCCGGGCTTCAAAAAGAAGACGATCGAGAACATCCTGCGCGGCATTGAGCTGTATCGCCGCCGACGAGGGAACTACCTGCTCGGCAAGGCGGTGCCCATCGCCACTCAGATCTGCAGATACCTGGAACCTCATGCGGAGCGAGTGTCCTATGCCGGAAGTCTCCGGCGCATGAAGGAGGTCGTGCACGACATCGACATCCTCGCAGCGTCGACCAGTCCCGAGCAAACGATGAAGGCGTTTCTCGGCATGCCGCTGATCGATTCTGTGCTCGCACAGGGCGGAACCAAGGCGTCGTTGCGCGTGCAGGACGACCTGCAGGTGGACCTGCGTGTAATCGAGCCCCGGAGCTGGGGCGCCGCGATGCATTACTTCACCGGATCGAAAGCTCACAACATTCGCATGCGCGAGCGAGCCATCAAGCTCGGCCTGAAGCTGAATGAATACGGATTGTTCGACGGCACCGACCAGTACATCGCCGGCGCCGACGAGAAGGACATATTCGAAAAACTCGGCCTGCCGTTCATTCCGCCCGTCCTGCGTGAAGACCAGGGAGAAATGGAGGCGGCGGCCGCGGGCAAGCTTCCAAACATCGTCGAGCTGCCGGACATTCAGGGCGATCTTCACATGCACACGACTTGGAGCGATGGAAAGTACTCGACGGAGGAAATGATCGAAGCCGCGCGCAAGCGTGGTTACAAGTACGTCGCCATCACGGATCATTCGAAGTCACTCGGTGTGGCCGGCGGCCTGTCCGATGACGACCTCATGAAACACATGGAGGAGATTCGGTCGATCGGCTCGAAGTACGCCGACATTCGCGTTCTTGCGGGAACTGAAGTCGATATCCGTCTGGACGGTACGCTGGATTATTCGGATGAGCTTCTTGGGAAACTGGACTTCGTCGTTGCTTCGGTCCATTCAGGTTTCAAACAGAGTCGATCCGAGCTCACGGCGCGCGTCGTTCGCGCCATGCAGAGTCCCTACGTGCGAGTCATTGGTCACCCGACCGGCCGCCTTCTGGGTGACCGTGATCCCTACGAAATCGATTTCGAGGAAGTGATGAAAGAAGCAGCCCGCACTCGGACCTGCCTCGAAGTGAATTCGAACTTCCATCGCCTCGACTTGAATGACGTCCACTGCCGCAAAGCAAGAGACATGGGCGTTCACGTCATCATCAGCACGGATTCTCACAACTACGACGATCTTCTAAACCTTCCTTATGGTGTCGCCACTGCGCAGCGCGGTTGGATCGAGAAGGACCATTCAAAAGCGAAAATAAATGAGGAGGGAGAAGAGATTTTGAAATTGGACGAATCCTGCATCTCAAATCCGAAATCCGAAATATCAGATTGGACCGGCCGGCCTTGGAAGGATCGCCGTCCAATTGGAGATTTCGGATTTCGGATTTGAGATGCAGGATTCGTCCAATTTCAAAATCTCTTCTCTTCTGACCACCTGCCAATGAATTCTGCCGAGGTAAAACAAAAGGCAAAGGATATCGGCTTCGAGCTCTTCGGCATCGCCCCGATCGGGCCGTTTCCTGAAGCGGTGTTTTATCCGAAATGGCTCGAAAGCGGCTATGCAGGGGAGATGCGATACCTCGAACGCCAGAAGGCCGGGCGCATGGATCCGCAGTCGGTTCTCCCGGGCGCGCGTTCGGTCATCGTCTGTGCGATGAACTACAACACCAACCGGCCCCTGACCGGCTACGATCGCCTCCGCGCCTGGGTTTCCCGTTACGCCTGGGGCGAGGACTACCACGAGACGCTGCACGAAAAGCTGGAAGAGCTTTCCCGCTGGATCGAAGAGTTTTCGTTGCACCGGACCAGAACGTATGTGGATACCGGACCGCTTCTCGAAAGAGTGTACGCGAAATACGCAGGTGTGGGTTGGTTCGGAAAGAACACGTGCATCATGCACGTGTTCCTGGGCTGCATCCTGACGGACTTCGAGCTGCCCTACGACACGCCTGTGCCGGACCGTTGCGGCACCTGCACGCGCTGCCTGGAGGCTTGCCCAACGGGCGCGATCATCGAGCCCTACGTTCTGGACAGCCGCAAATGCATTTCTTACACGACCATTGAATTACGTGGTGATATTCCACAAGCGGACCGGCCCGGCATCGGCCATCATCTTTTTGGATGCGACATCTGTCAGGATGTATGCCCCTGGAATCGGAAAGCGCGTTATTCCGCCAATCCTGCCTTCCAGCCGAAAGAAGGTCTGTTCTGGCCTGAAATCGAGAAGCTGCTGGATTTCAATGAAGACGAGTGGCGGCAATTGATTCGGGGAACGGCGATGAAAAGGGCGAAGGTTAAGGGGCTCCTGAGAAACCTGATGGTGGTGGCAGGCAATTCCGGGGCACCCAGGCTTTTACCCAGGCTCAGGAAGTTCCTGTCGCACTCGGACGAACAGGTCAGGTCACACGCCGAATGGGCGGTGAACCGGCTGCAGGATCACGATTAACGTTCAGGACCTTTCGGGCTGCTGCAGCATTTTCCGCTCGAGTTTGAAAAGAAAGCGGAAAATCATCTCGCGCTCTTCTTCCTCGATTTGCATGAACTGCACGCCGACAACTGGCCAGCTTTTCCACTTCACCACGGGATAAACTACCGGCATTCCTTCATCTTGCAGAACCAGAACTGCGGGGCCAATCAGTTGACCCTCGTAGAACTTGTCGTAGTGCTTTGAACAGAGCAACCGGGCGCCCCCGGCAGCGAGTTCGTCGACGACGGGATCGATATCGACGCCGTCCATACTTAGAAGGAGATAGACCGGATCGCTGGCCATCATCGACAACCGAAACGCCTTCCGTTGCTTTCCGTATTCTTCGTCAGTCTGATTTCGATGGCTCATAAAGTTCCAATCGGCAACAAGGCCTTAAATCTTTACGACTTTGAGGCTTTTTATCCGGGTATACTCAAAAAGTTAACCTTTATGGCTAAGAAGGCCACGATTCTTATCGTCGACCGCGAGAAGATTCTTGTTGACCTTCTGACGAGAGCCCTTGCCACCCCGGACGTGTCCGTACTGGGAACCACGTCGGCCGAGGAAGCGGCCCGGCTGCTGGATCGCCATGAGCCGGACCTCATGGTGATCGATCCCACTGTAGAAAACGGCATTCCGCTTCTTGCCGCGCTGGTTGCCGGACCCTTAAAAGCCAGAATCGTAACGACTACCGGGTCGGACGACGTTCGAGAGCGGGTACGGGCGATGGGCGTCCCGAAGACGGTCGATCGCAATGCCGGTCTCGATGCCCTTACGGCAGCGATCCGCAGTTCCCTGCCTGATGCCCCCTCGATTCTGGGCGCGGACAGGCGGATAGGTGTCCTGATCGCGGACGATGAAGATGAGATTCGGGATGTCGTATCGGACCACCTGAGCGAACGAGGTTTTGCCGTCAGCGTGGCGAAGAATGGAAAGGAAGCCCTCGAGCGCCTTCTCAACAACCCCTCCGTGCTGGTCGTTTTGCTGGATCTGAATATGCCGATAATGGGGGGTATGGAGGTGCTGCGGGAGATCGTGAAGGCCGACCCACATCCAAACGTCATCATGATGACCGCGGTTGCCGACCGCGAGATTGCGCGCCAGGCCATGAAAATCGGCGCTTTCGATTACATTTTGAAGCCGTGTGACTTCGCCGTCATCGAAGCGAGCATCGCCGCCGCTCTCAGCCATTTGGAATATCAAAAGCAACCCTGGTGGAAACGGCTGACTCGCCGCTAAAACATGAAACAGAGAATTAGTGTGGGCATGATCGGTCTCGGAACCGTCGGCAGCGGCGCTTTACGCATTCTTCAGGAGAATGCGGACTTGATCCGGCATCGTGTGGGCGTACCAATCGAAGTGACGAAGATTGCAGTGCGCGATCTCAAACGTGATCGTGGGTTGAAGCTGCCCCAGGGCGTTCTCACGGACAATCCGGCCGGCATCGTCGAGGATCCGAATATCGACATTGTTGTCGAGTTGATCGGCGGCTACGAGCCAGCGAAGGATCTGATCCTGCGGGCAATCGCGAGAGGCAAACACGTCGTCACGGCGAACAAGGCTTTACTGGCGGTTCACGGGCCCGAGATTCACGAAGCGGCCCGGCGGGCATCGGTCAGCATCGGTTTTGAAGGCAGCGTCGGCGGGGGCATTCCGGTGATCAAGGCGCTGCGAGAAGCGCTGGCGGGGAACCGCATCCTTTCGATCTACGTGAAGAACGCTCGTTCGCCGACGTGCTTGCCGAGGCCCAGCGCGCGGGATATGCCGAAGCCGATCCGACGTTCGACGTCGGCGGCATCGACACGGCACACAAACTTGCCATCCTCGTGAACCTGGCATTCGGCGCCCATATCAGCCTGGATAACATTTACACGCAAGGCATCACGTCCATCAGTCCGCTCGATATCGATTTTGGCAAAGAGCTCAACTACACGGTCAAGCTCCTGGCGATTGCAAAGATGCACAACGGGCAGGTTGAAGCCCGGGTGCATCCCACGATGGTGCCCGACGAGTATGCCATCGCCAAAGTCGGTGGCGTGTACAACGCGATTCAGATTGTGGGTGATGCCTGCCAGGACATCATGCTTTATGGCCGCGGCGCCGGTTCGATGCCGACGGGGAGCGCCGTGGTCGCCGACATCATGGACATCGGACGGCAGATCCTGATGGAGCCCTCACGAAAACTGCCCGCCTCCGAAGATCGTCCCGCGCTCCGGCTTCAGCCCATGGACTCCATCACCAGCCTTTACTACTTCCGCTTCATGGCGCTCGACCAGCCCGGTGTACTTTCGCAAATATCGGGGATCCTCGGCCGGCATCGCATCAGCATCGCTCAGATGATTCAACGCGGCCGCAAAAAGGGCGGCTCCGTGCCGCTGGTCATCATGACCCACACGGCTCTCGAACGGGACATTCAGAAAGCGCTCATCGAAATCAAAAGCCTGGAATCCGTCACCGAAGAACCCGTGCTCATTCGCATGGAGGGCGAAGAACCTTAGATGCGCGTGTTCTTCGTGCTCGCGGTTGCCGGTGCGATTCTCCTTTACAGTTCCGGCCTCTGGGCGCCTTACCACCTCGATGACGCGAGCGTCCTGGACAGCGCGAAAACACTCAGCTGGTCGCCCACTCGTTTTCTGGGTTTCGCGACGTTCTGGCTCAATGCCCAGGTCAACCAGGTCTTTGGTCCGATCTTTCCGTGGCGTGAGCCTTTTTATTTCCGGTGTTCTGGCTCGCGCTGGAGTTGACCGGGCGCCGTGTGGTCGCGGCGATTGCCGGAACCTTATTTCTTGTCCATCCGATTCAGACTCAGGCGGTAACTTACATCACGCAGCGATTCGAGTCGCAGGCCGCCCTGTTCATGATTCTCGCGGCTGCAGCTTACGTCCGGTTCCGGAGGACAGGCGGACGCCAATGGTTTTTCGCAACGCTTATCCTGGGAGCCGCGGGCGGTCTGACAAAGCAAACGGCCTTTGTGTTGCCGATATGGATTGTGTTCATCGAGATCGTCTTCTTCGCCGGTGGCGCCGAGTTACGAAAGCGCCTGCTCTACATTTCGGCGGTCGGGCTGGTGTTGCTGTTTCCTGTTTGGGAGAGCCTGCCGAATGCCTTCGAGGGTCCAACGCTGAAATGGATTGCACTGGATCAATACTGGGTTTCGCAAGGCCCGATTCTGACCAGGTATTTCCAGCTCTCCGCGTGGCCTGAGCACCAATTCTTGTTTTACGGCTTCGAGCCGGTGCGTTTCTTTTCGTGGGCAGTCGCTGCTGAATGGGCGCTGGTGCTGATGGTATTGGCCGCCGGTTTGTATTGTCTGAGACGGTGGCCGCTCGTTGGTTTTGGCATTATTTCATTCTTCATTCTCCTGCTGCCGGTCATAATCCTGCCGTTGCCGGATGTGATCAACGAACACCGGCTCTACCCGGCGTTCGCAGGAATTGCTCTCGCCGTTGCTGGCGTCTACCAGGCCATCAATCGCCGATCCGTTCTGGTGATCGTCGGCGCGATCGTAATCGCATTGAGTATCAAAACCGTTATGCGGAACGCGGAGTGGAACGACCAGTTCGCATTTCTGGAGGCGAATCGCGCCGCATTTCCTCACGATCCTGGAATCCTGAGCCGGCTTGCCTCTTATTACTTCCTGAGCGGGTATGTGAACAAATCTCTGGAGCTGAACCTGGAAGCGCGGCGGTACGAAGACCGGTACAACGCCTATTACCGGCAGTTGGGTCATTTACTGACGGCGGTCAATCTGGCGGCGATTTATCAGGCCAAGGGAAACCTCCAGGCGGCGAAAACGGAGGCGTTGCGTGCGGTCGCTGCAAATCCCGCCGAGCCTATGGCCTGGCAATCTCTGGGTAATATCCAATTTCAGCTCGGAGATTATGAAGGGGCGCAGCGAAGCTTCGGGCATCTGGTGGTCCTTCAACCGAATAGCGAATCGCTCCGGTCTTTTCAAGTTGCATCGACGCGGTTGGGCAACACTTCGCTGACGGCTGCAATCGGAAAACTGCTGGATGTCGAAGAACAAAGAGAACATGCCGAAGAAAAGCCTCCCTTTACAATCCCGGCTAGATACAGAACCTACATAATTTTTGTCCTGACTCTGGCCTCCCTCCTCGGCGTCGCCTCGGGTCTATGGACTCTCTGGACCGCTTGCCGAACTCTGCTCCGGCAGACCGCCGCCAACTCCTAGCCAATCATCGAAGTTCGTGGCAAAGCTAACCCACCAGCGACGAATTTTGTAGATTCGCGCCGGGCTATCGAAACGTTCTGTCCGATTATTCAACAACTTGTGATTTGGCTGTGTCCTTGCTAGAAACGCCATGCAAGAGGGAAGTCATAAATTAGGGGCGGTCTATGAGCTGTTTGAAACCCGTCAGCGAGTGGTTTAAAGACGCAAAAGGCGTCGCTACATCTCTGATCGAAGCGACCGCAACCGTGGCCGTCGGCGCAGTGCTGGCGGGCGTCGCAATAGGTGGCGCGATTGACGCAATCAACGATTCCAAAATCCAGGCCGCAATCGGGGACGTTGGTTCGATTGGGCAGGGTGTAATCACATTCTACAAGGACAACGCGTTCTTTCCCCTCTTCAAAGACGGGAGCAAAACCGGGTCGAGCGACGCATTTTTCGACGATCTGGTTTCCGAGAACGGGACTTATCCCACAGACAGGAGTGTGTCTGTTGCAGGCACCCCTCAATGGAACGTGCCGGGGACTTCAACGGCGTGGGATGTCTCTGGGTTTTTCGGCCACCGGCCGGATTACGTTCGTCATGACACGATCGAAGGCCAGTTGATCAAGAATCAGCTCGGTGGCGTTACTTCGATTGTGAAGTATCCTCTGCGTGGTTCTTATACGGGTGACCCGCAACGAGGCTGGGCGGGACCCTACATCACGTCGTTACCGAAGACCGATCCATGGGGCAACAAATATCTGATCAACGTCCGTGAACTGCATGCGGGACACCTGCTGGACCCGGCTTTCAGCACGATTCATGCTCCGACGATGGGCATCAGCGGGACGACTGGCACAATTTCCGGTCCCGGCAACTTGCCCAAGGTTGCGGTCATCGTTCTTTCAGCCGGGCCCAATCGGACAATTGAAACCGATGCCGAACAACAGTTTGACAGGTTCGTCGCCTCAGGCGATGACATCGTATTCAGGATCAAGTAAGTTACCCTTCAACCCCCTCCTGAAGCCCGGGCGCTAGCGCCCGGGCGTTTTCTTTTTCGGTAATGCTCCAGCCTGCGGATGCCGATAAAGGGGTCAGGCTTAAAAAAGAGTTTTACGCCCCCGCGTAAAGAGTGGAGGAAGTTCGGACATGATGTCCCGGCTTCCTCCGATTTCCATTTTGTTGATCCGATCTACCAAGTATCTGGACTCTCCGGATCCTATCCCCAATATTTCAATAACTTAGTTTTGGATCGCTCGATGCATCGGTCAGGCATCACGGGATTAAGAAGAGTTTGACCGCCCCTTGGCTCAAAAGGAGGAAGCCCGGCATGGAGCCTGCTTCCTCCCTCTCTTGGCTGGTGTTGTTTGCGTTTATTTGATTCGAACTACAATGTCATCGCCGGCGACGACCATCGAGCCGCCCTGGGGTTGGTTGAAGACGGTTTCAAGAGTCTGATTTGGTCCTGCCGATATGACGTACGCCGCGGAAGTACTGCCGGGCTCGAGATGTTTCGATGTGAGATAGTACTTCGTTCCCCACGGATCGGCGCCCAATTCCAGGTAGGCGCCTTTCCAGTGGTTCTTTCCTGTGGTGGCTAGTCCCATGCTGTTCTGATTCAGGGCTGCCTCCAGCGATCCCGATGAAGACGCCGTAAAGCCGGCGAAGCCGGCGCCCGCGATTGCCTCGTTGCCCGGCGTGCTCTTGAGGTCGTCTACCGGGCCGTTAAGGCTCGTGTATGCTCCGATATAAATCGGCCAGACCTTCGTATCGGTATTGAACTGAATGGTCGCGGCCGCAATATGGTTCAGGTCGCTGCTGGCGGCGTTCAGCCGCGCTCGTTCCACGTAGCTGGTGATAATAGGAGTTAAAATAGCTGCCAGAATTGCAATAACTGCAAGCACCACCACCATTTCAATCATTGTAAAGCCGCGAAAAAACTTCCTGTTGTTCATAGCTCTTTGTCCCTTTCCCTTTTCGGTGCCTATGGCATGCGAAGAGCCAATTCCCCAGCTTATAAGTCATTGAATCCAAATAAGCGATACAAACCAGGTCTACCAAAATCGTAGGTCGGCGCCATCGACGACAGACGAAATTTGTTGAAAGGCTTTTTCCTCTGTGGAAATGCTCATCACGCAAGGTATGGGCCAGGACGGTGACCGTCTTGCCATCAGGTCCGGCCGATAGCACAAATGCGTGGTTGCTGACGTTCGGGGCGAGGTTCACTGCGGTCAGGAGATATTTGCTGCCCCAGGGATCGCTGTCGATGGAACTAAGGTAGGGGCCTCTGAAGGCGGCCTGCGGGAAGGGGCTTGAACCCGATGGGCCGATGTAATTGTTATTCACATACGCGTCTGCTACGAATTTTCCGGATCAGAATCGGGATTATTTGATGACCGAGACAACATCATCGCCACCGGCAACGAGCGGCACGCCAGTGTTCTGGGCCAGGGTTGTATCGATCGTGTTATTCGGGCCGGCCGAGATGATAAAGGCATGGGAGGTACTGGCTGGCGCGAGATTCACGGCGGTTAACAGGTATTTGTAACCCCAGGGATCGCTGTCGACAGAGCCGAGATATGGACCTCTGAAGGCGGCTTTCGGAAACGGCGCGTTTCCGGCGGGGCCGCTATAGTTGTTGTTCAAGTACGCGTCCAGGGTTGTGGTCGCAAGTGCGGCAGGCAGACCAAAGCCGCCTCCGTTGCTGGGCGTGGTTCCACTGCTGGTTCCAAAGATCACCTGGATGCCGGTGCCGACGGTATTCGGATAGTTGCTGGCTCCATCGTAGATGGGATACCGGCCCGTGTCTCGCTGATACAGTTTCACGGCATCCGCAATCGTTCTGACGTCAGCCTGCGCCCTGGTCACGCGAGCCTGATCTATGTAATTTGTAACGAGCGGCGTCAGAATGGCTGCGAGTATCGCAATGATTGCCAATACAACCGCTAGTTCTATTAGCGTAAAACCTTTATCCTTCGACATATCTCCTCCATGAAGGTCCCTTATTGAATTCTAAAAACGATGTCATCGCCCCCGGCAACAAAAGAGTCGGCAAATTGATCGAATCGGGTTTCAAGCTGCCGATTCGGTCCGGCCGAAATTGCAAATACGGCTGGCCGTTGTCCTGCGCCGGGCGTCAGCGTGCTTGCGGCCATTTTCAGGCCCTTCGCCGTAAGTAACTGTACATTAATGAGATATTTGTTATCCCAGGGATCGGAACTGGGGATCCGCGTTAAGTAGGGACCATTCCATCCTTTGAACCGCGAGAATGAGATCTGGCCCATCCTGGGGTAGGGATGGTCGGAATTCGATGGACGGTTGTTAACCAGTTGATTTTCCAGCCGTTCGTGGGTTGCGGCGTCCCCTGGCCAATGCAATGAATCTACGACGCCTGGATTACTGCCAGCCGTTTCCAGCACGAAGAAGATTTGATCATCCGGCCCGCGAGCCTCTCCCGCCTTGAAAGCAGGCGCAAAACCGGTGTCGTGCATGAAACTGTGGATCGAGATGCCGATCATTTGAACGTCACCATTCGCCCGCGACAATTTCGCGTTTTCGAGCTGGTCCATAGCTGACACCAATGCCATACCTGCTATAACGGCAACAATGGCGATCATGATTACGGCTTCGAGTAACGACGTGGCCATGCCGCGATCATCCCTGAGTGCCGATGCCGTCTTCATTGCCGCCCCCAAAGGGGTTTTCAGCAATTCTCAGCCCAATACAAAATAGATCAAAAAAAAGAACTTAGCGCCGCAGAGCAAATCTGCCTCTACGACCATGGTAGGTCCAAGTTGCGGATTCTACGAGTTTGGTTGACTGGCGAAAGGGAACGAAATTACTGCAGTTCTTCTTCGATATCAGCATCTTCCAACCCTTCCGGGGCTGTTGCGCCGCCAACGTCGATGTGGTGTTTCTTGATCTTGTACCAGAGGACGCGCTCGGTGACCCCGAGCAGCCTGGCCGCCTTGCGCTGGACGCCGTCGGCGCGTTCCAATGCATCCACGATCAACTGGCGCTCAACGTTCCGGATGGTGGCGGCAAGATCCGTTTCCAGAGCCGGCACGGTCACCTGAGATTTGTCCGATACCTGGTTGGTGACGTGACTCGGGAGATACTTCGAAGTGAGAATATCGCCATCCGTAATCAGGACCGACCGTTCGATCGTATTCTTCAATTCACGCACATTGCCCGGCCACTCGTATTTCATCAGATAGTTCATTGCTTCTGAGGAGATCGAACGTATGGACCGTTCGAATCGCGCATTCGCCTCTTTGAGGAAATGTTCGCCAAGGGTCGGAACATCCTCGACCCGCTGCCGAAGTGCCGGCATGTGGATGGAAAAGAGATTCAGGCGGTGGAACAAGTCCTCGCGGAACAGGCCTTTCTTGACGGCGTCCGTGAGGTCGCGGTTTGTTGCTGCGATCACGCGAACATCGATTTTGATCGGCTTGATTCCACCCAGGCGCTCGAACTCCATCTCCTGCAGGATGCGCAGAATCTTGGCCTGCGCGCCCGGATTCATGTCGCCAATTTCGTCGAGGAAGATTGTGCCCTGGTCGGCCAGTTCGAATTTACCCAGTTTGCGCTCGACCGCCCCCGTGAATGCGCCCTTTTCGAAGCCGAAGAGCTCGCTTTCCAATAGCCCTTCGGGAATACCGGCGCAATTCAGCTTGACCATCGGTTTGCCGGAGCGGGAGCTGTTCTGATGAATGGCTCGAGCGACCAGTTCCTTTCCTGTTCCGGTTTCGCCCCAGATGAGAACAGTAGCCGTCGTTCCCGCGACGCGGCTGACCAGGCGAAGGACCTCCTGGATTGCGCCACTTCTTCCGATGATGCTCTCAACTCGAAAGGCCTGGCTGACCTGCTCTTTGAGCGTCTCGACCTCGACCTCCAGACGCCGCCGTTCGAGCGATCGCTTTACGATGACTTCCATTTCCTCCATCCTGAACGGCTTCACGAAATAGTCGTAGGCGCCGCGTCCAATGGCCTCCATGATCATGTCCTTTGAACCCAGGGCCGTTGTCATGATGATGATCACGGACGGATCGATATCCTTGAACTTCGGCAGAGCGTCGATTCCGTTCAAGCCCGGCATTTGAATGTCGAGGAGAATCAAATCGTAGGGATGTTGGCGCAGCTTCTTCAGGCCCGATTCCGCGTCGGGCGCCTCTTCCACCGAATAACCGCGTTTTGTCAGAGCCTCGCGAAGGATGAAACGGGATGTTTCTTCGTCATCAACGATCAGAATCGATGGCTTCATCGCACGATGCTTTCAGCGGGGATGGGGGAAGTTGAAGCCGATTTTCCCGGCAGCAGCACGCGGAACAACGTTCCGCTTGCGGGATCGCTTTCGACCTGAACGGCGCCGCCGTGGGCCTCGATGATCTGTTTGGAAATCGCCAACCCGAGTCCCGTTCCTCTCTTCTTTGTTGTAAAGAACGGGGTGAACAGTTTTTCCTGCGGGATATAAGAACCCTCGTTGTGGAACTCGATCATGAGCGTCTCCTGCTCGGTATCCGACGAATGGCCGAGCGTGACCGCCTTGATCCGAATGTTCAACGCCGCCGCCCTTGGGGCGGCTTCACAGGCATTCCGCAGAATATTGATGAACGATTCGACCAGCTTCTGCCGATCCGCCCTGATCGGCGGGTGCGTTTGGGAGTAGTCTTCAACCAGGTTCAGCTCTTTCTCACGCGCCATCTCGCGGACATACACGATCGATTCGCGTACGAGGTCGGCCGCATCGTGCGTAGTGGACAAGTCCACCTTCACGGATGCCAGTGAAAGGATATCCTCGACCATGAGGTTCAACCGGTCTATGGATTCAACAATCGTGGCGACATACTTTTGTTGCGGAGCGTCTTCAGGTAAATCCTCTTTGATGAGCTCGGCCAATCCGCGGATATATCCGAGCGGCGTTTTGACTTCATGTGCCATTCCCGCGATCGTGCTCCCGATCGAAGCGAGCACATCCATTCGCCTCAGTTG